>DATIBQ010000064.1:0-2906 GCA_035457445.1 Minisyncoccota bacterium | reverse complement strand
CGTTGCGAGTTCATCGATCGAGAGCAAGAGCTCTTCATCAGGGTTCCGAGAGCGGAACGAAAATGCTTGGCAGAAGCCGAAGAGGTGGCTAGTTTTAATGTCTTTCCATTCAATGCTATTTGAACCAACGAGCGAGAATTGATTAAACGATGATTTTACTGTTGTAATAATACTTGCTGCTCGGTCAGGTGTTTGCGCGCTGGCAATAACACGCACTGCAGCGTTAATAGTCTGGCTTTTATTTTTTGCGGTGGCGAGCTCAATGCCGTGCGTGTCTACCGGTTTTTCTTTCTTCTCTTCATCTTTCTTTCCGTCTGAAAAGAGCGAGAAGAGTGCCTTGCCGGTACCGGCAAGAATTGAACCAGTTGCTTCCTTGTATAAGTCTTTCACTTTCTCGCCCGGCTGTTTTTGAGCGCTTGTGATAACACTTTCAAACACCTTATTCATCTTGCTTTCATCTGCGGCAATAATGATTTGTATCGCTGCGCCTTCACCAGCGGTTTCAAGCCGTGAGAGCGAGCCAATAAGTGCGGCGAGCGGGTCGTGCTCAAAGGCGGCATCGGTGTTGAGCGGAAAGATTGCCGGCTCTGCCAATTGTGCATACGCGCCGGCAATCGCTCCGCCAACCGTAAAAATGTTGTAGTCATCTGCTGCCGGTTCAACGCTTGCGCCAGGGTAGTAGGCATGGACGGTCTTTTCAAAAATATCAATCCCATGGCGTGGCACCGAGGCATAGAGCGCGATGTCGCGCCCGTGGTTTTGTACGGCGAGTTCCAAGCTGTAGTGAGCGCCTTTTTCAAGCGCGAGCATACTCTGGTAGAACTGCTTCATCGCCTGGATGAATGTTTTAAAGTTCTGCTTCTCGCTCTCTCCCTGCATACTAGGGAGGGTAACAGTAAAGAGCGAGTGGTCGAGCTCGCCGTGCAGGGTAGATTTTTCTTTGAGTCCGGGAATTGCGCCAATTGTGTGCAGGTATTGCACCAAAAAGCGGTGAAAGTCATCTTCCACATGCGGGTCGCCAAATTTTGCCGCAACGTCGAGTGCGTTCTTGATACCTTTCTCGAGCGCTACCTTAAAGAGTTCTTCAATTTTTATATCGTGCTCTTCAGGTTTGAGCTTGAGTACCAGGTGCTCGGTTTCATGAGTGGGGAGGATGGCAGTTTCATGGAGGAACTCTTTTGCCTCTGCTTTTGCATACGCTTCAATAGTTTTCTTGGTGGCGTCAGTGCCGTTTGGAGCACGCTCGTCCTGAGCCTGTTGAATGATTCGCTCTTGGGCAGTTTTTCCGATCCAGTCTATTTCTTGTTTCGGGGTCTCAAACTTTTCAGTAGGTTGCATAGGGCAATTATACGCGCTTTATGGGTAAAACAAAAAACCGAACCCTTTTGAGGTTCGGTCTATAGATGTGCCGTACAGTGGTTATTTTTTTTGCTTACCGTTCTTTTTTGCAACAGTGTTTCTCAGTCGGGTAATTGCTACTTTGACTGATAAGGGAAAACGTTCCTTTTTCAGTGCCGCACCTTTTTTCTTAAATACTTTCATCATAACTATATTTTTTCTACTATGGATAATAGCATCAATTATCTCCCTGTCAACTTTACTGCTGGTTTTGTTCTTTTGAGTTCATTTACAAGCGCCCGTTCTTGTACAGTACCTATTGGAGTTGCAATGGTGGAGTAAAAGCTCACTGTCGGTATATCGAGTGTTCCTTCTTTCTGAAGGTACCGTTCGAGCAGTTCTTCAAAATCTTCTTCCATGGTTTGCAGGTAGCTCGTGAGCCCTGCCTGTCCTTCTACAGGGAGGAAATCATGATCGAGCAATTCTGCTACTTCCTGGGAGAGCTCTTTTGAGAGAACGATTTCTCTAAAGAATAAAATATCGTCAATAGAGACAGGGTTGCTGTAGCCGACAATGTTCTTTTCAATGTATGCGCATAATTCTTTAGCACTCGGTGCACTGGTACCCGCTTCTGCTATTGCCATACTAATCACATTCCATTTTTTCTGCAGCTCTGCTAGTTCATCAGCAGTAAATGTTTCTCCTTGCTGCTCCAAGAGTTCCTTAAATTGGGTGTCGTAGTCTTTATGTACGATTTCTTGAATAGCGGGAAGAAATGAGTCGAGATATGCTTGATGTACATGAGCAATGTTCTCGATGTCTTCTTTTCTTACTGTTCCTGTTTTCACTTGAATAAAACGAATCGCAGCTTCTTCACCTGTTCGAGCATATTCCACTAAATCTATTTTCTTTGTCGCATCGAGCACATCACTGGTGCCAATAAAGTATTCTTCTGCAGCTTCTTTTACCTCGCTCCGGCTCTCTACCACAGTAATAACACTTTCTATACCACGCATCATTTTTTCAAGATCGTCACAGAGGGTACTTTGTTTCTGCTCTCGATCATGATCGGTAAGTTTTTTATCTTTTTCAATCAATCTGCTCAGTTCATCTTTTAATCTACTGGTCGCTGTTTCAAATGAAAAAGATGCATCATGTATTTTTTGATATAGAAGATAAATGAGCCTGTTCTGAAAATGCACCTCTGGTAAATACAGTGTTCGATGTTCGGGTGATTTTCCTGCCTGTACTTTTCGTACTGATTCTTTTGCTTGCACCTCAGCGCGTCGCCGTATTGCCTCATAAAATTCTTTGGCAATCGCTGCATATGCAATTGGTTCGTCTTCTTTTTCTTCCAGCGGCTTGATTGGCTCGTGTCTGCTAGCACCCTTCTCTGGTTTGAGTGGCAATTCAAAATGCGGTTGTTCCATGGGCTAGTTATAGCAGAGAAATATTTTTTTGAGAACAGGTATTACAAAACCTGCTTAATAATTGAGCAGGTTTTGTAATTGTAATAATTTATTTTTTAGCTACTTCTTGCACCGTTTCTCCTGTTGGTTTTTCTTTTT
>DATIBQ010000063.1:0-10800 GCA_035457445.1 Minisyncoccota bacterium | reverse complement strand
ATTGCTACCGCATTCGTTTTATTTTCTTGCAATCAAAAAAATGAAACCGAGAAAAAAACCAGCGTTACTATTGATACCGTTTCGAAAGCTACCTTAGCTAAAAGACTTCCAACAAGAACCGCCGGGGAAATGTTAATGGATTCAATTTACAAAAATGTTGTTGATTCCGTTAATACCTTCATTGATACATACGGGGACGGCCGCGGATTAGGTGATGCATGGTGGGATAGCAAAATTCCTAATGATCAACCCTTTAACCGGATCCGGCTCTGTAAAACTATCGGTGATGCCCTTATCATTGAACGAAGGATATTTCCTTTCAATAACAAAGGTGAGGTGCTTGGTTATATGATTGATAAAGAATACTTCTCTGACAGTACTTACAGATACTTTGTTGAATCAAGTAGGTATATGAAAAATGAGGAAGTTAAAAAAGATAGGAAAACCGAACAAATTACAACCCCGGAAGAAATGGCATTAGCAACGGAAGTTTATCGTACACGCTTAAAACAGGCATATGATAATCTTGCTATCTTAAACGGCAAGCAGGAAAAGCAAAAAACCATTCAGACACTTAGTAAAAATGGTTAAAACAACAACGATACAGAGGCAGGACTAAGTCCTGCTTTTTTTATTATTTAATCACGATCAATATTGGGACATTAATTAATTAATTAATTAGGAGCATCTTGGAGTTGAAGGTCAACATCTTTCATAACGTACCGTACAAATTCCTTTCCAAGTTCACTTAGAACCCACTCTTTTGTATCATCAAAATGAGATTCTAAAGTATCACTTCTATTTGACCCAGAAGAACTTTGCCTTGGTGAACGCATTGTTTGTCCATATGCATTTGTTTGACGATTCAAGTGGATAATTCCACCCATATTTAATTCTCTTGTTAGATAACCAAACAATCCTGCTTGAGCAGTATTATCTCTTGGCCTACCTTCTGAATGTAGGTTATCCCATATTCTTCCCTTAGTAATTGGTTGGTGGAGATACACCTCTTTTATTACCGCAAAATGTGCTTCATGGTATCTTTCTATCCAGTCAATAAATAATCTTACTTGGTCATCTGGACACAGAGTAATCGCTCCTGCATTTGTTAAGAGTTGCTTTAGCATTAGCCTTTTTTCCTGCGTATCTGCTTCGTCCCAGGTCCGAAACGCTCTACGAACAAGATTTAAATACTCTGGAGATTCAATACGTTGTTGTACCTCTGCACCAAAACTGTCTAATCTTGTAAGGATTTCATTTATTGTTTGGACAACCTCTTTAAGTTTTTCTTGATGCTCCTGTAACCATAATCTAAATGATGAATTTAAACCGTCTTGATCCATTTCTCCTTTTAAACTGGCGATAAGACTTAATGGTATTACCCAAGGTATTGCGCTTAAAGCAGCTAAGAAAAAACGTCCATATTTATCATTGGAACCTTGTGCAAATCTTTTCGCAACTTCTTTTTCTGCACCTGTTATTATTTCACCTTCGGTAGTTTCTGTTACTATTGCATCGACTCCTTCAACAATATCTTGTTTTCCTGACATATTCTTAATGTTTAGCATCCTTTGGTGGATTTGGGTCTTTGCCATAGCTATCCTTATCTGTAATTATCCCATCTTTATTATGGATTACATGTTCAACCTTTCGTTCTTTTGCTTCTTTTATAGACTTTTCCATTGCAGTGTCTTTTTTATGTGAAGATGAAACAGGTTTTTCTTGTCCCTCTAATTTTGATTCCCACATCTTTCTTTCTGAATTAAATACTGTATGTATGTTCTTTTTCATTCTAATTTCTATTTAGCTAATAAACTTGAGACGCTAGAGATAAACCAACCGCAATTATGATTACAGTAGTCCTAAAGTCACTAATACTATACAACTGTTTTTATAAATTAACAATAGTAAATAATACTTTCGCATCGTAAGAATAAGCATTTTTCACATACTCTATCCTAATCCCTGCTTTTTTGAGCACTGCGTCAACAAACAGATCTCTCTCATGTCTCTCCTCTCGATCATGAGAACTATCATCAAGCTCAATAACTAAATGTGGTGTAAATGTTTCTATATCAAAAAGTACAAAGTCCACTGACTTCTTATCAATCCTGCTTCTGTATGTTCTCCATTGTCGTTGGTGCGGAGGAAGCGAGATTCGAACTCGCGGTACTATTACTAGTACACAGTCTTTCCAGGACTGCCCATTCAACCGCTCTGGCATTCCTCCAAAAAGTGCCGCCGGTTTCTACGGCGGCACAGGCTTTTACTTCCTCAATACCTGCCAAGAAAGGTTGGCAACACTGGCAGAGGAAGAAATCCAATAATTCCAATACATAACAATTTATTTTGATCCAACTGATTTTAGCGCTTCAGAGGAAGTTTGCAACCTACGCACCTGGTTCTATTTCAGGAGGCTGGACAACTATCTCGGTTGGAGTGTGTTCAAACACCCAGTGGCGGCTGGCGATCCAGGTAATACCAACAAGCACGAGCGCGCTGAGAAGTTTTCCAGCCATATCAAGCGGTGTTGCAATAATCTCGATAAGCATGAGCGGAACAATGGCATAGATACCCATCTTATACGCCTGCTTGTACGAGAACGAAAGCTTGCGAATTTTTAGCTGTAGGAAAATAATGAGCGCAACAATAACAAGCCACAAGAGGTGCATGCCTGCAATCATCAGCACAAAGAATATTGCAAGCGGAATACTGCCGACAACAGCCGCTATTCTTATCATTCGCAGTATCGTTGCAGCACGGCTCATAAAGAGTGCTTTTGTTACCACTGCATTGCTCGTATAGGGTTGGATGCGAATTTGATCACGGGCTGACCCCGCAACAAGCCCTTTGGAAGTAAGCACTGCGAACGCCTGGTACTTTTCAAGTACTGATGGATCAGCAGGCTCTGTTGGTGCAACAACGACCAGGTTTAGCTCTTTAGTATCCGCTTCACGAAACTGAGGTGGCAGCGGAACAACAACTGGCTCTGCTCTATTGGTGGTAAGTGTTTTATTGGCAAATGTAAGCACGAGGTCATCAGGATACGAATTGTTAGCAAAGGTGCTCAGTTTGCGTGTAAGTTGCGGCACGAATATCAAGGAGAGAATAATTCCAACCACTCCAAGAATCAGCCCGAGAAATAGAGAAAATTTAACCAAAAATTTTATCCCCTTCCAGCCACTCTCTACCGTTGCCTGCTTATATAAACTACTTGCGCCGAACGATGCCTTTACTGTATGGAAAAATTGTTTCATATAGCGTACATGGTACCCAAAGAGGGTCATGAACGCAACTTAAATTGACATATCGCGCAGTACTTTTATGCGGTCTTCAATAGGTGGATGGGTTGCAAATAGGCTTGCTGCCTTCTTGCCAGCACCGCCGAACGGATTTGAAATAAAGAGGTGTGAGGTTGCGTGGCTCTTGCGGATCATAGGGCGGGCATAAGCACCGATTTTTTCAAGTGCGCGCGCCAAACCTTCAGGGTAGCGAGTGAGCAGTGCACCCGAAGCATCGGCTAAATATTCGCGTTTACGCGAAATGGCAAGCTGCACAAGAGTTGCAAAAATAGGTGCCAAAATTGCCAGCACAATACCAATAATCATTAAAATATTTCCTTTCCCTTCCCGATCACTCCGCCCGCCGCCAAAAAAAGTGCCGCGCAAAAACATATCTGCCAAGATTGAAATAAAACCCGCAAGCACCACTGCAACGGTAGAAACTAAAATGTCGCGGTTGCCAATGTGTGAAAGCTCGTGCGCGAGCACCCCTTCAAGTTCGCTCCGGTCGAGCACCTGGAGCAGCCCTGTCGTTACCGCAACAGCTGCATGTTTACTATTGCGCCCCGTTGCAAAGGCGTTTGGCGCTGGGTCATCTATTACATACACTTTTGGTTTTGGTAATCCAGCAGTGATACTCAAATTCTCAACAATGCGGTGTAGTTCTATATACTCTAATTCCCCCGCTGGTTTTGCTCCGGAAACCGAGAGTGCAATTTTGTCAGAGTTCCAGTAACTGAACAGATTCATAAAAATACTAAAGAGCACCGTAAAATACAGGATGGTGGGGTTGTTATATATTTGGGAAAAAATAAAGCCGAATGCAACAACAATAATTAAAAATGTCGCCATCAGAAACCAGGTTTTTCGGATATTTTTATGTTGTTGGGTATACAGTGTCGCCATATATATGTTTTACTTCTTTTTCAGAATATCGTCTACCATTTGTATTTCTTCAGCAATACCATCGATTAAATCGTACTGTTTTGCTTCCTCAGCAGTTACCCAAGCGGAATCAATAGTATCAGCATCATGAGTAACTTCTCCACGAACAAATGGAGCGTAGTAACTTAAAATAAGCACCGGTACACCGTCAGAGCGAATAAAGGTAATATCGAGCAAATATTCAGGTTTGCCAATTTCTATTCCTACTTCTTCTTTCACCTCGCGCCGAATCGTATTTTCGAGTGTGTTGTACCACTGACCATTACGATGTGTTGGCGGAGTGCCCACATAATCATCGGTAGTAAGCCCACCGCCCGGCACCGTCCACTTTCCCGGAAATGCTTTCTTTTCAAGACTCCGACGCGTAATCAAAAATTTGCCATCATCACGGTAGACAATAGTAGTAACAGCGATTCGGTGCAGTTCTTTGTCGAGCGGTTCCATATTTAAACTTATTTTGTGAGTAAAAAATTAAAACTTTACCTCAACTGGCTTGCTCTCTACCCCATCATCGGGAATGTCAAAGAATTCGCTCTGCTTGAAGCCGAACATGTTGCCCACAATGTTTGAGGGGAAGGTTTGAAGCTTGGTGTTGAAGTCACGCACATTGCCGTTATAGAAGCGGCGGGCTGCTTGGATTTTATTCTCAGTATCAGAGAGCTCGCGCTGGAGTTCCAGGAAGTTTGTGTTTGCCTTTAGGTCTGGGTACGCTTCGGCAATACCAAAGAGCCCGGTGATAGCGCTGCCGAGCATTGCTTCTGTCTTTGCATGCTGGTCAACAGTTTTTGCGCCCATAGCAGCAGCTCGAGCCTGAGTTACTTTTTCAAACGCGCTCGATTCATGGGTTGCGTAGCCTTTTACGGTGTTTACCAAATTTGGAATCAAATCGTAGCGGCGCTTGAGCTGCACTTCAATATCTGCCCAAGCTTCCTTTACCCGATTTGCCATTCGAACAAAGCCGTTATATGCGGCAATAAACCAAATAACCAAAACGCCAATAATAATGAGCACGATAATCAGTGGTGACATATAGGCTAAGTATATAACATAAAAGCTTATTTTGCTTTTTTAAGCATCTATTGACTTTTATAATATCTGATATATAATATGGGAAACGCTTTAAAATCTATCATCATGAATGGTTTACACATTAATAACCCTGATAAATTAGAGTATTTTGATTTTGCCCAAATTGCTTTCGACGAAAATGGAAAAAATTTACTTTCTCCATTCAAAGCTGAAAAAGGAAAGCAATACTTTTTGGTGATCGTAGTAAAAAAAGAAAACGAGGCTTTAAAAAAATATAATGCGCTTGAGGGAGATATCGCTCAAAATGCATTATATGATCTCAAAGACGGCAAGATGCCAAATATGAAAGTTCCGAGAGCTCTACGAAGTGGCCCACCCCAACCAAGACCTGATGAATTTATATCAGTTCCCCGTTTCAAAGGAGGGGAAATAATTTACTACTGGAAAAAAGGTGAAGAAGACAGACAATTTAAAATTATTACCCTAGTGAACACACTAAAAACAAAAATGCAGTTTGACGTTCCACGGGAAAAACAAATTTACTCTATTGAGTGCATAACTGTTTAATCAGTGCAATACAGCTCTAACAGAGCTGTATTTTTATTTAAAAGTTTTCTGGGAAATAGCTGCGAATGTTTCGGTTTTTTGGAAAATGCCAAGCTTGCCAATGTAGAGCATCGAACCGAGGATAACCATAAGGAGGATACCGTATGCCATGTGCTTTTTGTGGTGGCGCTCATACTCGCGCAGCACCATCCCGCCCGTAGCAAATAAGAGGAGGATGATTGCTGCCTGGAAGAGAAGCCCAATAAATTCATCAGAACGCAGCAGGAGCCGTTGATACCAACTAATGTTTTGAGGAGTATCGGTGTTTCTGACTGCGACAAAAGTGTCAGATTCGGCGAGTACTTCAACGGGTACTGCTTCTGCTGTTTCTCCTGCTACTTGCGGCTGTACAGACTCAGCTACGCGCTTCGATGATGAAGGCTGGATTTTTTTTTCTTGTACCGCTACCGGCTCTTTTTGTGCTACTGGTGTACCAAAAAGTTCAACAACAAATGTGGTTGGATAGCCTTGGTACACACCGTTGGCGGTAGCAACACCGATCTCAGTAAAATTACTGTTCATAATATTTGCCCGGTGCGTTGGCGAGTTGAGCCAGGCATTTTCGACATCGGCAGATTCAGTGTAGTGCACCGCCAAGTTCTCGCCAGCGTAGCGAAAATTGTAGCCTGCCTGGCGAAACCAGTACCACGGCGTAACCCCTGTAGGGCTCGTGTGGGCAAAGTAGCTATTACTAGCCATGTCTTGGGCTTTTAGTTTTGCTGCAGCTTCAAGCACGGGATTGGTGGTAAGCATTGGGAGCTGATTTTGAACTCGAGCATCATTGGTAAGCGTTACCACCGTTGGTGGATTTACAAGTGCAGTAAGCCCAAAGGTGTCGGTCATATCAGAGAGCTGCGAAAATCCAAACAATCCGCCCGCAACAATCAGTACCATCCATACCGACCAATCCTTCAAGAGGTACGGGATAAAACCATTTGCCTTTGTGGGAGCAATAATACTATGTGCTTTTTTTATGACTGTTTTCACAGGATTTATTTTCCCGGCAGTAGATCTTGGTCTTGCGGCACAGCCGCTTGCACTACCGTGCGAGACCAAGGCTCACTGCCGGGTTTACTATTACGGAAGCTGTGGCACGGGGAGGTTCAAGTCAGGGCACTTGAGCATGTTGATCCAGCGCTTCGTTGTTTTATACACGTAGCCGGTGCCATTTTCAACACTCGGACCTTCGAAGGGAACCCACGGGGTGAGCACTTCATTCAAGTACTTCTTCTGAAACACCTTCACCGCGTTAAAGCTCTGGAGACCATAGATACCGTCAATAATAAGACTCAGCCCGAGGTGTTCATTTAAAAATGTCTGGAGTCGAGTTACATCGCCTGAATCGTTCTGTGCACCAAGCTTGATGTAGGTTTTAATGTATTCTTCACACGCTTCAGTACTTGCACCTAAAACTTGAGGGATTGGAAGAAAAGAAGAGAAGTGCGCAACACTGCCGCTTGAACCGCCACTATTTGAATTATTTTCGTTACTAGTACTAGTGAATGTTGGCACAGCATTTGTTTCGTCGTCATCTTCAGCACTTGAACAACCAGGGTCGTTACCCTCTGCTTCACCAAAATCTATCTTTCCGTCACTGTCATCATCTACACCATTAGCACATGCCGCTAAAGGCTCTGGAGGGAGTGGTTCAAAATCGTAGGTTGTAGTGGCAGTGTTTATTCCTGTTTGTATACCGATAATAAAACCGTCAATGTTTCCATCAAACCCAGTCCATCCGCCACCCACCTTAAATAGTACTGCTCCAAATGCACTATGGAGCCCTGCATTAGGAAGCGCTGCGAGCACCTCTGCCCAGGTACACGGTGTTGCTATTGCACAGCCAGTGTTTGTAGCAAGAGTGCCATTTGAAAACCACCAGTTGCCGTCTCCTGATCCGTTGGTGGAGTTATCCATCGTGTTCCACGTTTGCCAACTGCCAACCTGAATGGTGTGCGTGTAGTATGGCTCATACACGAGGCGCCCCTTCCATGAATTATCAAGGTCGGTAGTGTCATCATCGATATTAAACTGCAATGCAATTGCGGGTGCACCACTCGTGCTTGCCTGGTAGGTACGATATGAAAGTTCAGTAATATCGTCTAAGTTAAAACCGGTAAACCCTTTGATGAGCATATCTCGATCGCTCACGACTGCTGCTGCAAGGTGTGCACTGCCGTCACCAAACGGAGCAGTGCCAGGACCAGCTACATAATCATCGGGAAGGATTGAGGAATTATTATCATCCATAAACACCCATCCGTTCTGGTTGTTAGAATCAACAACTATGGTTTCTTCTGTATCCTCACCTTCTCCGCCACCTCGCGGAACACACTGTCCTTGCTCATTCAGCACATATCCATCTGGAAGTATTGTTTGAACCCCCTGGATGTTAGGACAAATATCTACGGGCGGCTGCTCTTTTGGCACATTGTATGCAACGCAGTGGTAGGTTTTTCCTTCCTCGAGCGCACCGATCCACTCGTAGTTGTCGTAGTGAAGACCGTCGGTGTGGCAGGTAAATTCTGCAGAAACGTTTGAAACATCAGGACCAACACCGGTAAAGGGGATGTAGCCGTCTTTCAGATTTTCACGAACCCACACGAGGCTGTCACCAACAGGAACTTCTGCCGTAAAGGTTCCGGTGCCATCAGTTACGCCAAGAATACTCCAGGGAGCTCCGGCTGCGCCAATGATATTATCGCCCGGGTTTGGGGTACCGTTTGGCGCCCATTCAAAGCTCCAATCAGGCTGCAGCGAACAGGTTGGGTGTGCAGTAAGAAATTCTGCAGCAGTAGTATTCGTTACGAGCGGACCACCTTCAAGCCCTTGGTTTGGCAAATCTGCTTCACTTGGGCACACGATTTTAGTTACCGAAAGTGTTGCCTTTTTTGGTACATTAAAACCAACGCAGTAGTAGGTTTCGCCTGGTGCGCGTGGTGAGATCCATTCCACGTTGTCGTAGTGCAGCCCGTCGGTGTTGCAGTGCAGTTCAGCAGAAACATTTGATGCATCATCGGCGCTTCCAGTAAACGGAATGTAGCCTGGCTGCATCTGCTCGCGAACCCAGATGAGGTTGTCGCTCCCTGAAGGAACACTGATTGAAACAGTGCCGTCAACTGCGGTTACACCTGACTCTGTCCATGGAGCTCCGGCTGTGCCGATAATGTTATCGCCCGGGTTTGCAGTTCCCTCTGGCGCCCACTCAAACTTCCAATCTTTTTGGAGGTGGCAGTTAGGATGCGTTGCGAGGAAATCAGCAGCAGTGGTAGCGGTAATGAGCGGATCGTTGCTGGTTGCGCCCCAGTTTGGCAAATCTGTTTCGCTCTCACACACAATTTTTGTTGCAACAATTGTTGCGTCTTCTTTTGGCTGCTCAACGGGCTTGTTTACCACCGTAAACGTTTCTTCTGGCTCATCCACTGTTACTGCACCGAGCCCAGAAACATTCTGCCAGCCATCTTTCATTACTTCATCAACGCTATAGTCGCCATAGGCAACATCGCTTAGCTGCACGCAGCCATTTTCTCCGGTGATTCCTGAATGACCTTTTGCAATATTTACAAGCAGTGAACCAAGGTTATCACCAAACCAATCAGGAGTACTGTTGGTGCCGTCGTACTGGGTAGTACCTTCGCCGTCAAAGATGCGGAAGTTTACGCCGCCATCAAGCGCTGGCGTAAACGAGCGAGCGTATGCATGACTTGCAGTGTAAGTACCCCAGTTACCCGAGGTGTTTGCAATTTGGAGCTCAAGAATATCATCTTGATAACCAGTGTAACCATCCATCTGCGTTGTCCAACCATCAATGGTTGAGTACTCAGCATCAGCAGGATTTGCGCCGCCTTGGTTAAGCCAGGTACCGACTACATCAGCAATGTAAGAGACTCCGGCAGCAAGTGGGTTTGAATCAATACCAGCAGAGAGATTTGTTGGAACAGCAAGCCCTTCTTGCACGCTCTCACCCTTCAATAGCAGTGTCCAGCCTGCAAGCGGCACCTGCTGCTCGTCAACTTTACAGAGGTTTACTGAAGCGGTCTTTTTCACCGGAACATTAAAGGCGACACAGTGGTAGGTACTACCTGCTTCAAGCGGTGCGATCCATTCGTAGTTATCGTAATTTAAACTATCGGTGTTGCAGTGAATTTCTGCCGAAGGAAGCGGGTTTTCTAAATCGGTAGTCTGTCCGGTAAATGGAATATAGTCAGGCTTGAGCTGTTCACGGAACCATACCAACTCTTGAGAAACTGGAACAGTAATAGAAACCGTACCATCAGCTGCGGTTACACCCGATGCAGTCCATGCGCCGCCAGCAGCTTCAAGATTATTCCCTGGGTTAACCTCGATACTTGGCGCCCACTCAAACTTCCAATCTTTTTGGAGGTGACAGTGTGCTGCGTTATTGCCTGCTGCAAGAAAATCAGCTGCGGTAGTAGCAGTTACGGTTGGGTTATCACTATCGAGCCCCCAGTTTGGCAAGTATGATTCATCATCACAAACAATTTTTGTTGCAGAAATGGTAGCGGTGTCATCTTCATCATCTCCTCCGCCCTCTTCCTGTTTTTTCATCTGGTTAAGGATGATGATTGTTTTGAACTTCTGACTGTTCGTGAGTAATACATTACCGTCGGACTGATCATCATCTATACCAACATCGTTTGAATTATCTTCATCAAAGAGTTCGCCGCTGTAGGGAGTAAGATCGGTACTTGGCTGCGGTGTATTGCCTCGATCATAGTAGCGAGGAGTTTCCCACGCTGCAGGATTACTTATTTCTTCGGGAGCATAGTAGTAGCGACCAATTGGTAAATTATCGTAGGTAATACACTGTGCATCTTGCCCAGGAACATCCGTAAGGATGTTTGTATTTATCGAGAGCGGAGCGGTAAACGTTGCTGTAGGAAATGTACCAATTGGGGCACCGAAGTGGTCAGTTGCATCG
>DATIBQ010000062.1:0-2394 GCA_035457445.1 Minisyncoccota bacterium | reverse complement strand
AATTCAAGTCGATATTCACCCTCTTCAGTTCCGTTATAGGTACCACTGAGCACAGGTGCCTCATCAGCACTTTCGATTGATTCAGGAGTAGCCACTAAATCGCTTGAGAGCAGTTTTCGGCGAGCATTTTCAAATGCGATTTGCGCCACGGTAATTTCCTTGTCTGAATTTCCTTCCAACACCTTTCGGTATGCTGCCTCGGCAGCCAAAAGCCCGCCTTTTGCTTTGGTAAGTGCTGCTGATTCTTCAGACGCATCGAGTGTTGCCAGCACCTGCCCCGACTGCACTTTTTCTCCGACTGAAACACGGACCGATCGGACAATGTCTCCTTTTTGGAACGAGAGCGCGAGGTCGGTTGAACTTACCACCTTTCCCGAGGCAAGTACCGTACGAGCAAGATCTTGCCGGCGCACCGTTTCAACCTGCACCGTACTTGGCTTTCCTTTCAGGATTGAAACAATAATCAACACACCGATCGCAATACCAATCCAAAAAAACACCTTTTTTCGGAGCGAGAGAATACCATACCAGGCTCGTACCTGGCGCCATTTGTTTTGTATCGTATGCATGGGTGTACCCTACTACTTAATCCCTAAGAGTTCAACTTCAAAAATAAGTGTCGCGTTTGCCGGTATCGCTCCCGGAACACCGCTCGCTCCGTAGGCAAGCGCCGGTGGAATGGTGAGTTTTCGCTGTTCTCCCACCTTCATCCCTGCTACACCAATGTCCCAGCCCTTAATAACCATGCCGGCACCGAGCGCAAATTCAAACGGCGTACCGCGCGGCTTGCTTGAATCAAACACTTTTCCATCAACAAGCTGCCCGGTGTAGTGCACCACTGCGGTGCTGCCTACTTTAATTTCAGGACCAGTTCCTTCTTTTAAGACTTGTATAGTAACTCCTTCTTTTTCCATAGTTTTTTTCTTTGATTGTTCTGGTAATGGCGCCTTTGCCTGATCAGCAGGACTTTCAGTAACTGCTAACACTGGCGGCGGTGTTGACGGCTCAAGCCCTGCATTTTTATCTGACCGAACCGACGCTCCGACCAGCACTCCAAGCACAATAACTACAATTGCAACTGCGATATATTTCATACGTCCGACCAGTATACCAAAAAATATAAAATCAGCGAGCATGCTACACTTTTACTATGCTTACCGAAGGAACAATCACACCGCCGTTTTCACTCCCCAATGCAGAAGGAGATACTGTTTCAAGTACTGACTTTTCCGGACAGTGGACACTCCTCTACTTCTACCCCAAAGACGACACTCCGGGTTGCACCAAAGAAGCCTGCGCTTTTCGGGACAACTTCCCTTTCTATGAAGATATTGGAATAACCGTAGTAGGTATTAGCCGCGATTCTGTTGCGAGTCATAAAAAATTTAAAGAAAAATACAACCTGCCGTTTGAGCTACTCTCTGACACCGAAGGAGCAGTAATTGAAACCTACGGAGCAGCCAATGGAACCTCAACAAAGCGCATTTCATATCTCGTAGATCCAAACGGAATAATTGCAAAAGCGTACGAGCAAGTAACCCCTGCAACCCATGCTGAAACCGTACTGAAAGATTTAAAAGAATTACAGGGAAAATAAAAAAGAGCAGGTATTTACTAACTGCTCTTTATTTAATAGTTCAACTATTCTTCCTTTTTTAAATCTTCAAGATGATTATCTTCTTCACCACCAATAAGTGCTGTAATTATTTTCAGTAGCATTTCTTCTAATTCATCAAACTCAATTGAAGGTATAGTCAATTTTCCGTTTTCCATTTTAATGGAAGCATTGTTTGGAGAAACACTTAATCCTTTTTTCTTTAAAGCTTCAGAAAATGCTTTTGCCAACTTGTGCGGTGTTAGCCGAAAAGAAGGAATTGAATCCAGAGCATTAAGTAAAAATTTCCTTGCTGCACTTTTGCTCACAAAATCAATGTTGAATACTTTTTGTCCAGGAATTTCGTCTTCAGGTTCCGGCACTACCTCCTTTTCTTTTTCTCCCAAATCATCTTCATTGCTACTCTGGATGTTTATAGTGCCGACAAGGATTTTATCCTTACTGTCATCAACCTCTTTTTGAATAACCCCCTTATCAGGACCAGGAAGAATATCTGTTCCACCATTTCCCTGACCGTTTGTTTTTCCTTTAGATACTTCCCAGAATTTGTTAGAAAATTTTATACCTCCTCCCGCTGCATTTGTTTTTTGACAACCTAATCGATTCACAACTTCTGTAATAACAAAAGACATTTTACCATTGGTAAGCTCCTCTCTTAAACTGCGAACAATAATTGCAGGGTCTTGTTGTGGAATCGAAGGAATAACATGCTCGAATATGAAATACTCTCCTACTTGTTTTTTATCAATTCCACATTTATCTGCCAGGATTGATTTAAT
>DATIBQ010000061.1:0-13936 GCA_035457445.1 Minisyncoccota bacterium | reverse complement strand
GAATTTTTTGGCACTTGCAGGAAGTGCACCTAAACGGTAGGCTACAGTTGTATGACTAAAAAAATTCTCATTGGGCTCGGCATTGCAGTAGTGATTATTGGATTCTTCGTGTTTCTCTACCAGCAATCAAATAAACCGGGAAAGCTCGACACCTTCGCGACGTGTATTAAAGATTCGGGCGCACGATTCTTTGGCGCGTGGTGGTGCCCGCACTGTCAAAATCAAAAAGCGCGGTTTGGTCGATCGGCAAAACTACTCCCCTACATCGAGTGCTCAACTCCTGATCGCAAGCAAATTGAAAATTGCACCACTGAAGGCATTACCGGCTACCCAACCTGGAAGTTTGCCGACGGCTCGGTAGAGAAAACCGAAATGGAACTCGCCGAGCTCGCCGAAAAAACACAGTGCGTACTCCCGACTGACACTAAGTAATTACCATGCTCGCACTTTTTAATCTGCTCAATGCCGGAACCACCATGCTGCTTGAGGTGGCAGCAGTAGTATTAGTAGTCGCAGCACTCCTGCGTGCGTCGTGGCTCTCGTGGGTTCGCAGGAATGCGCAGCCAATTTTATTTATACTTCTTCTTGCATCCACTGCTGGCAGTCTTATATATGAATATGCATTTCATTTCCCACCCTGTGATATGTGCTGGTACCAGCGCATCTTCATCTACTCGAGCATGATCCTGCTTGCTCGAGCACTTATGTTGAAAAAGAATGTGCTGGGCGAAGTACTCACCCTCCTTTTCTTCGGACTTGCCTTTTCGCTCTACCATAATGTGATGGATATTTTTGGGCTTTCAAGTCTCTCGTTCTGTGAGGGTGGACCGAGCGGATCACTCTGTTTAGTGCGCTACGTATATGAATTTGGCTATATAACCATACCGATTATGTCGCTCACCGTGCTCGTACTCAGTATTATCGTGGTATTTATTGCGAGAAATCCACAGGGAGGCTTTGGTAAACACTAGTTTTTTACGTATACTGATACTTGAAGGTGCTTTAAGTTCTTTTGTTTTGGTTTTTTACCTTCAGTGCAAATTAGTACCTTGTGAATGTACTTTATCTTCATAGTAGTTCTTTCCGAAAGTTCATTAAAAATATATACATTTTTTACTCCTAAATTATTAAAGGCCCCTAACTTCCTCCGAGGGGTCTTTCTTTTTGTACTTTTTATTTTGGAAGCATGAGCAGTGCTCGCTCAAGTGCGAGTTCAAACGGCAATCGAGTTCGGCGAGAGTTTGCTTGAGCCTCGAGCAAAATTTTATAGATTGTTTTATATTTTTCTTTCGCGCTTCCTGCGGTCGCAAGCTGGCGAACCTTCCACAGCAAAATCCCAAAGAGTGCTTCGGGTGCATTCTTCTCTAAAAGCCGCTGATACTCGAGCCAGAGTTTTTTTCTGTCGCCGGTGGCAAGTGCGTTTGCAATTGAGAACACGGTTTCTTTTGATTCAGCTTTTTTTTGCTCAACCGTAAAAAGAGTAGCGCCGATTTTTTCTATTATTTTTTTTAGCGGAGCGCTGAGTGATTTTTCTTCAAGCAGTACAAGCGTGCGTGCTTCGTGGAGTGCTGTAAAAAGAGCAGCATCTTCTGGCAGTACTCCCTCTAAAAAATAGCGGGCACGCAGTGCGCGCGGCGGTGCCCCAAACAGCGGTGCGTCGGCATATGAGAGCAGTGTGCCAATTGTCGCCTGTGCTTCATCGAGCACCAACACTTCACTTGCAGCAATTCCTTCTTTCAAAAGAAGTGAATCTATCTTTTCTTTTCGCAGTGCATGATCAGCACCAATAATAACAGCGAGCATACAACTTACATGAAGGTGTTAACTGATGCACGGTAGCGGCGGTACGGCTCGCCGTATTTTTCTTCAAGCAGTACTTCGTGTTTACGAAAGTACCAATTTGAAATGAGTGTTGCTGCAAGCGTCGTAATAAAAAGAAGTTCGCTCGAGGTAACAAACGCGTAGCCCCAGATGAGGAGCGTGAGCCCGATGTGGGTAGGATTGCGCAAAAATTTGTATGGTCCGTACATAAACATCGCTTCTGTAACTGAAGCTCTCCGTTCGCGCTCTTGTGCAAATCGGTACGATGCACTCTGCGCCCAGAGTATCAAAACTGGCGCACCAACAAGCAGTATGGTACCAAGCGTTTGCGCATGCGGGAGTGAAATATAGAGCGGAAAAAAGAGATCAAAAAAAAGACCAGCAGAGCAGAGGATGAGAAACCACAGGTACGAGCGTGCGAGCACTTCATGCACGGTCTGCGGCTGTTCTGGAGGGCGTTGCATACCAGTACTGTATCACAAGAATCCGCCTACTTCACATCGCCCAACGTTCTGCCGAACGAAGCAGAAACGCGGAGTGGTACTGCTTCTTTTTTGCCAAGCCACGAGCGTTCAAACACACCCTCCATCGCTCTGGTAATTACTGTTTGCGCCTGTTCTTTCACCTCCTCTTTTACTTCATACACCAGCTCGTCGTGGATCTGCATAGTGAGCTTTACTGAATCTGCAAGTCCGGCGGCATCTATGTCGGCAGCTGCAAACCCGATCGCAAGCTTGATAATGTCGGCACTGGTTCCTTGAATGGGCGCATTCATCGCTGTTCGCTCGGCGAGCGCGCGCAAAAATGGCAGCTTTGAATTGATCTGTGGAAATGAGCGCTTTCGGCCAAAGTACGTTTTAGTGTAGCCTACTGTTCGCGCTGCCTCTTTTGAGCTCTCGAGGTACGCGGCAACTGCAGGAAAGGTGGCAAAATATTCGTTATAAAATTGCTGCGCCTCTGCCCGGCTGGTATTTAAGTTTTTTTGGAGTGCCGATACTCCCATGCCGTAGAGGATGACGAAGTTGATTACCTTCGCCTTCCGGCGCATGTCGCCCGTTACCTCATTCACTGGAATCTTGAACATGTACGAAGCAACGGTTGCGTGCACATCGTCGTTGCCCTGAAATGAGGCAATCAATTTTTCATCTTGAGAAAGTATCGCCAAACAGCGCAGCTCGATTTGGGCGTAGTCGCACGAGAGCAGGCTCCAGCCCGCTGGTGCAATAAATCCTCTACGGATAGTCTTTCCCTGTTCGCCGCGCATCGGTAAATTTTGTAAATTCGGATCAACCGATGAGAACCGCCCCGTAGTGGTACCGTTCTGTAAAAATTTCGCATGCAGCCGATTATCAGCTCCAGCTTTTTCAAGGATAGTAAGAATGTAGGTTGAGAGCAGCTTTTGATACTCGCGATACTCAAGAATTTTTGGAATGATCGGGTGCTCATCGCGGAGCGACTCGAGTGTTTCAGCATTGGTAGTGTACGCTCCGCTCTCTTTGCGCTTCCCTTTCGGCTTCAGTGCAAGTGCGGTAAACAGCACTTCCGACATCTGCTTTGGTGAATTGATATTAAACACAACACCGGCGAGTGCGTGAATGTCAGTTTCTAATCTCGCGAGTGTTTTTTGATATTCGGTTGCAAGCCGAGCAAAGTGTTCGCGATCAATCAGCACCCCATTCTGCTCCATCTCTTCAACCAGCGAAATAATCGGTTTTTCAATTTGTTCAAACACTTCGCATAGTCCTTGCTTGTCGAGTTCAGCACAAATATATGCGTAGGCATCAGCGAGTGTTTCTTTTTTTGTAACCAGCAGTATGTCATCAAGTGTTGGGTTAGTGTAATCAGAGTGCAGCACCCAGAGCGCCACTGCTGCTTCACGCACCAGCGGGTTTGCTGCATCAGCGTGTATCATTATTGTTTCAGGATCATTTTTTTTCTCTTGCTCGCTTGCAAACAAATTCTTCATTCGCGGAATCAAACTCCGAAACTCAAACTTGGCACAGAGTGCGAGTGCTCGCTCTGAATCAAACATTTCTTTAAACGGCTGCTCGGGCAGCGTATAGGTAATCGGTACATCGCGGCGAATCGTGGCAAGTGTTTTTGAAAACAGCGCCTCGCTTTCATGTTCTTTTAAGAGCTCGACCATGCGATCCGAAACACCGGCAGCTTTTACCTGCTCCGGATTTTTCTTGAGCACTTTGTAGAGCGATTCAAGGGTACCAAAGGTTGCCACTAATGTGGTCGCTGTTTTCTCTCCCACTCCTTTTATGCCGATAATGTTGTCCGACGGATCCCCGCGCAATCCTTTGTAGTCAACAAGCAGTTTTGGTGAAAATCCGTAGCGCTCCTCAACGGCTGCTTGTGTGTATAGTATTGTGTCGGTAATCCCCTTCTTAAGGGTAAATACTTGCACCCTGTTTCCTTCAACCAACTGCAGGGTATCCATATCACCCGAAGCGATAATAATAGTAAGATCTTTTTCTTTTTTAAATTTCTCAACCAGGGTACCGATTACATCATCCGCCTCAAATCCTTCAGCATCAATATGCGGAATGCCAAATGCATCGAATACTTCACGCGATTGTGTGAGCTGCGCTTTCAGTTCATCATCTGCTTTTACCCGCGTTCCTTTGTACGCCTCGTATGCCTGGTGCCGAAAGGTGGGTTTTGGGAGATCGTACGCAGCAACTAAATAGTCAGGTTTCAGGTCGGTAATAATCCGAAGCAGCATGGTGGTAAGCCCGTAGAGCGCCCCGGTCGGTTCTCCGGCAGTATTCGTAAATGCGGGGAGCGCATGGTACGCGCGGTGGATAATCGCGTGCGCATCTAAGAGTACCAATGTTTTGTTTTTTTTCTTGGTCATGGCAACTGCTCGATCATTCGCTCATCGCTTTCAAGGTGCGAAAGCGTATACCGAAACACCACCCTGCCGGCAAGCGCAGCGGCGATATGCTCGGGCCACTCAATAATAATGAGCGTATTCCCCTGCTGCGTGAGTGCTTCAAAATGAATTGGCAAAAGCTCTGCTTCGTTTTCAATCCGGTATGCATCGATATGAATAATAGTAGTAAATGGTCCTGCCGGAGTTTGGTACTGCTTCATCAACACAAAGGTGGGGCTCACCATCTGCTCTGCTACCCCAAGCGCTGCACCAATCGCTTGCGCGAGCGCGGTTTTCCCTGCCCCGAGCTCGCCCGAAAGTGCAAGGATAGTTGCCCGATCCTCGACAGGGCGCAACACTGTAAGCAGCTGCCGGGCAATCCGCGGAATATCAAATAATGTAAATCTCTCCTGCATAGGGGGATTCTAACATAACAAAAACCCCACCTCTCACGAGGTGGGGTTTTTGAGCATTTCGTTATGCGCTTGCTTTCTTATTGTACAGGTTTCGTCCAAGCAACATTAATGCAAGGATAACCAATATAAGAAGGAGCCATTCGATAAGTGTATCGGGAAGGAATGAACCGCTCCCGAAGAGTGATGCTGCACCAAATCCGTTTGGACAATCGTCTGAAACGGTGGTCAGTGAGTACGCAATTGCATCTTCCTGAGCACGAGTTGTTGGGTTGGTGTACACCACTGTTGCAGTGGTAACAATCAGGTCACCAACAACAGAATTGTCAGTCACCCGTCCGCGAACGCGGATTGAGCCTTCCTCGCCTGCAGCAAGCTGCCCGAGGTCAACGGTGAGTTTTCGCTCGCTCGCCGAGTAGTCTCCGCGAGTCGCGTCAACAAACACGAGCTGCTTTGGGTGCGTTACCTGGAGCACTGCGTCTACCAAGGTAGATCGACTGATGTTCTTGTAGGTAACAATGTATTCAATTTCTCCACCCGCACACATGCGGTCGTAGGCATTTTCAACACTGAGCTCAAGGAGCGAGGCGGTGCTGCGTGCAGTTACTGCACTGCTCACCACCCGCGTACTCCGTACTACCCGAGTTGTGTTAGTTACCGTTGCACCAGTACGAAACGAAAGTGTTTCGCCGAGCCCGACACCGTTTGCATTTTGCACCACAGCGCGGAAGTAGTACGTGGTATTTGGCATGAGGCTGCCAACCGTGTATGAATACGCGAGAGAGCCTGCTGAACCTACACCCTGGGCTGCTGTTGCAGCACCAAGAGCTGGCGTTGGACCCCATTCAAACCAAGCGCTAGTGTTCACGTTTGCATTTGGAATCGCAATACCATTTAACTTTGCTGCGGTTGCAGCAACGAGTGTTGCTGGGTTAGTAATCGCCTGCGGCTTTGCCGTGCTTGCACCATCCTCAACGCGAATAGTTACTGACTTTGATTCATTATCGCAATCACCGCCATTAACCGTAAGACGGTAGGTCGTAGTCGAGTTTGGGCTTACCGTTTTACTGCCAGACTCATTAACATTTGAATCGAGATTTGAAATATCAATATCGTTTCCATCGCTTACATCCCAGTGCAGCTTTGTTGACTGCCCGCGAGTAATGCTGGTGCGATCAGCATAGAATGAGATATCACAATTGTTATTGTTGCTATCTTCGTTCACACGAATGGTAAGGTCTTCAGTATCGCCGCCCGGGTACGCAGTAAGAATATACTTTGTATCCTCATTTGGACTCACTGAAACACTGCCATCAGTATCAAGGTTGCCGCTGATGTGACTAATTTTTACATAGTCACAATCAGTGGTATCCCATCGAAGGCGAGTTGATTCGTCTTCATCGATCGTATAATCATCGGCAGTAAAATCAGTAATCCGACAATTATCGTCATCAGTAACGGCATCATTTGAAACTTTAAACTTTGCCATAAGTACCCCTTGAACACCGACGCCAACTTCATCAATTGAAAGTCCAGTACCAAAGAGTGAATTTTCGTTGTCTACTGAAAACCCAACCTGGTCGCCGTGCCTAAATACACGAACCGAACCATTGATAAAGGTAAGTTTCTGGGTACTCGATGTGCGCACCGTTGCAGAACCAGTTGCTCGATCAATAGAAGATGATGCTACACCGCCACTAAAGGTATGCGTAGTACCACGAGATGTCTCTCCAGGCTGAAGGCTCAGGTGTGTATCATACGCTATTGTATTAGTAGCATTATGAAAGTAAACCTGAACAGCAACCGTGTCCCCCGGGCGTGCATCTACCGAAGTCTTCCAGCACCCAGCCCCTGTCCCCGCACTGCAACCACCATCCTGGGTAACGTTGGTTACCATGATAGTTGGAAGGTCGTTCGGATCAGTATTAAACCGATCAGCTGCATGTGCCAAAATAGGGGTAGCGATAAGCATCCCAAAAAGCGCAAACATTGAAATAATAATTTTTTTCATACTCTTTCTCTTGAATTCCACTTAATTAATTTAACAGCTTCATTATATCATATAAATGATATAAGTCAATACTACTGTTTAATGCCCTATTTCCACGTACGGCACTAAACAATAGAAAGGTGGTGCTTAACCACCTTTCGTTTTTTTTACTTTAAACAATTTTTTACCTAAAGTATCCTCTGGGTAAATTTCCTCTTGAGCCATCACCGGTGCCAGCGTGCCATGGAGTAAACGTGCTTGGATAATTCCCTCCACCTCCAACGCCGCCATTATCGCTCGTAAGGACTACCCCTTGACGTTGATTAACAATGACCGGCTGACCTCTTCCATCCATAAGTAATTCACCAACAACGTGTCCGGCAAATGTTCCTATGGCGGAGCCAAGGAGAGTTGATCCAAAAGTATTTCCTCCACCTCCATTCTGAACCTGTACATACCGTACAGTTTCAGATGCTTGGTTGTAAACAGACGCCCCTGACCCACCGCCGTTATTTCCTCCACCTCCACAACACTGATTCACTGCCTGAATGCGGGTGTAAAGACTGGCATCAACCAACATGTCACCTTCGCGATCATTGCGACCTTGCGAATAAATGGCATACCCGGTTTTCCAGGAAATTTCACAAGAAGTTTTTTCTTCTTTAAATTCCTTGTTACCACCGCCAACATAATTATTATTCGTTGGAGCTGGTTGGGTAATCGTTACAAACACCGGATTCCAGCAGTACAAGGAAAACCAGACCTTTCCTGTGGATGTATGGAAATAAAACCTTTCTCCGGGATAAGGATCCCGAAGTATATGATTTCCATGCATATCCATAGTGGATATTTTTGTCCCTGCAGGAAGTTCGCCAACACCAATTACTTTGGAGTTTCCAAAAGCGGCTTGCGTAGATGATTCTCCCAGAAACTGGAGCGTGTGTGCTGAAATATACTCTTTCGCTTTCGAACCTTTAAGGTTCGAGATTGAAAGTGTATTTCCCGATGTAGAAAAGGATTGAACTTCTTCTTCATCCATATGCTTTCCATACTCCGATTTTCGGAGAAATCCAGCACCGTCAGGGGTACCATTCAGGTAATCCTGCGCGGTAACTGTAAAAACAGTAAAAATAATCAAGGAACTGAATAACTTTTTCATTACATAAGTTTTTATGGGTGAAAAATTGTTTTTTAATAATTTTTTGGTTCTGCGTTTAGAGTAGCATATATAATAGAATATGTCAATACCACTTCCTTGTGCGCTTAGGTATGAAAAAATGGCAGGATTTCTCCTGCCATTAGTAACTAACTATATTCTTAATATCCTTAAGGTAAGCTATATTTCCCTGGATTCCTCTTCTTTGATCGTACAACAACCTGATTTCTGGGGATGCTATACCTCCCTGGACCTTTTATTACCACAGAAGATCTTGAACGCTGCTGGGTCGTATCCGCAATGTTATCTCTTTTAGTAACAAGCTTCAACGAATCAATAATGGCGTTTTTTTCCTTGTTAACAGCAAAAAGTGAATCAGCTTTAGCAGCAAGAGATTCTTTCAAGACCCTCTCACGTTCTAAACTTGTAGCGAGTGCGGTATCTGAGGCATGAACAACCGGAACCGGAAGTTTTGCAACTTTTTTCAAAGTATCTACAAGTTTAACTTGATATTCTTTGGCAAGACTATCTTTCAACTCCTGTTTTTCCTGCTCTTCCGCGTGAACAACTTCAGGCTCTTTAGAGAAAAAGAACCAACTAAAAGTGAGCGTGAGCACAATTATAATTGCTGAGCCTGCTAATCCAATAAGCAACTGTTTTTTTCTGGTTTGCCCAAACTTAGCCCATGAGAAGATAAGTATTCCTGTAATGACAATACTTATTCCTATTACAACCAGTATCCCTTTACCTAATCCATTAACTGAAGCTGTAGTAGTGTTTCCTGTCTCTTTATTACGCTCCGCAAGCTGCTGTTGCAATGCAACAAATTTTGTACTATCAGCTTTTTTTGTAGAATCTAAGATACTTCCTAAAAATGAATTTTGTTGCTGTAGTTTTTTCTGCTCCCCTGCTGCTTTGACAAGTTGTACATTAACACTAGTAACTTCTCTGACGAGGGAATCTTCTTTTGTTTCAGCAACAACGAGCTTTTTTTGCATATCAGCATAGCCAACACTCCGCTCTTTTAGGAAGAGGATGCTGTCATTTTGAGCAGCAAGCATTCGAGAAAATTCAGCATTTTTCTTACGTACTGAATCTTCCTGCTGCTTAACCACCTGCAGTTCTTGTTCGCGAGCAGTCACTGCCCCCTTCTGTGTAGCGAGTAATAAATCTTTCCGTGTATTCTCAGCCTCTAGTGAATCTCTCTCTCGTTTTACTTTCGGGTTAATGGGGTTTTCTATGTAAATTTTACCTGCGCTAGAAAAACTGGGAAAGAAAAAGTTTACCCCATTCACAATAAGCGAAACAACGAGACACACTACGACCAACCGAACAAGATTAGTTTGCTTATTCCTGTTTGTTATACTCGGAATTGCAAGTATCTGCTGAGCATAAATACAGAAGAAAATAAATACCAATCCAGCAAGAAGGTAGAGGAGGTTACTTTTAATCCATTCACGATTAGAGTAGGCGAACCATATGGACAGTATGATAAGAATAGCTACACCAACCCCATATACAAGATTTTTAAACCAAACAGTCTCCCAAAATTGGGTACTGATTCGTTTTTTTGTCGAAATGGGTGTTTCCGTCGGCGTAGTTTCTGGTTTTTTTTCTGAATCAGGAACTAACTGTGCAGAAACTGGTATCTTTTTTTCTATCTCCCGTTTGTTTCTGTAGGCGCTAACGACCATTACAAAAGTCAGCATTAGCCCAATAGATCCAGAAAAAAATGTAAATAAATGTACCGGTTCGGACCAAAACTCCAAAAAGGGATATGGTGTCCGTAGATACCAAACAACCATAGCTATCACAAAAACAAACCAAGCGTAATAGATTTTCTCTCTATCACTTTTTTTAAGATTTATCTTTTTTAGATTCATATAGAGTGTTTTTTGTTTCAACGAATTTTTTCTCACCCTATAACAAAAATTGTTTTTTGTCAATAGGATTTTCTTCTTATTTCAGCGTGTGTATGGGGCTTCTGCGGTATACTTACAAACGCAATGCCACTCTCATTTGATGAAGAAAAGCAGAATAAGCGGCTCGATGAGCTCAAGCGCGATGAAGAAGAGAATCTGCTCCAGATGCTGGCTGAAACACAGTTTCATGTTCCGTACATCGATTTAACCAGCACCTCAATCGATAACGATGCGCTCCGCATTTTAAGCGAAACTGAATCGCGGCAGTTTGAGGTAGGACCATTTAACTTAGTGGGCAAAAAACTCTCACTCGCCGTGCATTCCCCTACCTCAGACGGTGCTCTGCAAGCACGCACCATCGCCGAATCACGCGGCTACGCGGTAAGTTTTTTTATGGCGAGCCGAAAAAGTATTGAAAAGGTATGGAGCCGATATAAAGATCTTTCCTACGCCACCACCACCCGCGCCGGCGGATTAGATATTTCGCAGGATGTACTTGTTGAAATGGCAGAGCGGGTAAAAACAACCGATGATGCCATACGTTTTATTACCCAGGCAATCCAGTCAAAAGAGACCCATGCCATATCGCGCATCCTCGAAACTATTTTAGGAGCAGGTATTGCACTCGGCGCCTCTGATGTGCACATTGAGCCTGAAGCTGATTTTATCCGCCTGCGATACCGGCTTGACGGGGTACTCTACAATATTATGAATTTTGATGCACACCTCTATCAGCTGTTAAACTCACGCGTAAAGCTGCTCTCGGGATTAAAACTCACCGTCAAAGAAGTTCCCCAGGACGGGCGCTTCTCGAGCTTTATGAATGAAGCTGAAATAAACTACCGTACTTCACTGATCCCCGGCGCCTACGGCGAATCAATCGTGCTCCGTATTTTGAATCCAAAATCAATTCAGGTGAACCTCGACGAACTCGGTATTTCTCCAGAGCTCTACGAGATTTTTATGCGCGAGATAAAGAAGCCGAACGGGATGATTTTACTGACTGGTCCAACTGGCTCCGGAAAAACCACTACCCTCTACGCTTTTTTGCAAAAAATTTACACACCTGAAATTAAAGTGATTACCATTGAAGACCCAATTGAGTACCACCTGCCGGGTATCACCCAAACACAGACCGACCACAAAAAAGGTTACACCTTTTTAGAAGGGCTCCGCAGTGCGCTCCGCCAAGACCCCGATGTAATCATGGTGGGTGAAATCCGCGACCCCGAAACAGCAAAAATCGCTGTAGAAAGCGCACTCACCGGACACCTCGTATTCTCGACACTCCACACTAACAATGCTTCTGGCGTGATTCCGCGATTGATTGACCTGGATGTGAACCCAAAAATCCTTGTGTCAGCGCTCGGCTGCTCGATCGCCCAGCGCCTGTGCCGCAAGCTGTGTACTGAGTGCAAGTACGAGCGCGAGGTAACCGCAGAAGAAAAAGTGCGCATCAATACCATTTGGGAAAAAGCTGCAGCTGAAGGAAAGGACTTAAGTGCACGCAGCGTATCGCGCGAGGTTACCAAACTGTGGAGCGCAAAAGGCTGCCCGCACTGCAACAACACTGGCTACAAAGGGCGAGTGGGAATATTCGAAGCAATATTAACTGACGAAGCGATCGAAAAAATAATTATGGCGAGCCCCACCGAGCGCGATATTAAAAAAGCATCTCTCGCCCAGGGAATTTTGGATATGAAGGAAGACGGGCTGGTAAAAATATTAAAAGGCATCACCGACTTCCCCGAGGTGATGAGTGTGGTGGATATTACGGAGGATTAAAAAAACTGCACCCTGAGTGCAGTTTTTAGGACTGGTTATTTTTGCTCCCATCCAGCCTTAGTTAAATCTTCAAAAAGTTTTTTTAACCTACTTCCACTAGGCATTTCCCATTCATCGTTAAAATTTGCTTTTACTGAATCAGAAAATTGACCCAGTTCAACTCCATCACTAATATACACATCAAGATCCTGTTCAATTTCGAAAACCTTAAAAGAAAAATTTGCTGCTTTTAGCAACGTTCCTTCAGCTGGGACAGAGTGGACTTTACAAACTTTAGTAAAACTAGTATTTCCGATAAGTAACTTATAAAAAACTTTTATCATGTTGTTTATTTTAAAAGTAAATGATTCAAAAAAGCACTAATCTCTAAACAGCCCTTATAAATAATAGTAAGTATAAGTAAAGAGTGATCGTAGGATGGCCCCAGTCGAAACCAGAACGTCCTATCCACGCCCCTAGAACCCGCAGGCTGGCTGCTTAGAGATTAGTGCCTTCTTAAGGTAAAATCTAATTGCTCAGATTCATTCTGGAAAGAATATAGCATACTAAAATTACTATGTCAAGTATAACACCAAACACCCTCTCTTCATCTGGCGACGAGCAGTTCTCAGACGCAACCCTGCGGCCGAACACTTTTGACGAATACGTGGGGCAAGAAAATATTAAAAAAAATCTTTCGATCCTGATTCGGGCAGCAAAAGAGCGCGGGCACATGCCCGAGCACATTCTATTTTATGGTCCTCCCGGGCTCGGCAAAACAACACTCGCCCATGTTATTGCCCGTGAAACTGGCGCAAACCTAAAAACTACTTCTGGTCCAACAATTGAGCGCGTTGGCGATCTTGCAGCCATTCTTACCAACCTTTCTCCTGGAGATATTTTATTTATCGATGAAATTCACCGCTTAAATAAAACCATTGAAGAGGTGCTCTATCCGGTGATGGAAACCGGCAAGCTCGACATTATGATCGGCAAAGGTCCGGCAGCACGCACTATTGCACTTGAGCTCCCCGCATTTACACTTGTTGGTGCCACTACCCGCTTTGGGATGCTCTCCTCGCCGCTGCGCTCACGATTTTCAGGTGGTGCTTTTCGGCTCGAGTTTTATACACCGAGCGAAATTAGTACTATCCTTCGCCGCTCGGGAGACATTTTAGGTATTAGTATTAAAGACGAACTGCTCTCGCACATTGCCGGCAGGAGCCGCTCGACCCCGCGCATTGCTAACTACTTGCTCCGCCGTGTGCGCGACTATGCGCAGATTCATAAGCGTGAACTTGATAGCAGTGCAGTTGAAGAAGCGTTTGCACTTTTAGGGCTTGATGCACTGGGGCTCTCGCAAAATGACCGCACTATTTTAAAAGCAATTGATGAAAAGTTTAGTGGCGGTCCGGTTGGTATTAAAAATTTAGCAGCACTCACCGGCGAGGATGAAGGGACAATTGAAGACGTCATCGAGCCGTACCTGATCCAGGTTGGGCTCATCGAACGCACCCCCCGCGGCCGAGTGATTACGGAGAAAGGAAAAGAATATTTAAAGAAATAATATGGCAGGTCATTCGAAATGGAAACAAATAAAACATAAAAAGGCAGCGAGTGATGCGAAGAAGAGCAAGGTGTTTTCAAAACTCGCACTGTTGATTGGGAACGAAGCAAAAGCAGCAAAGGGAGACCGAAACGCACCGAACCTGCGCGCTGCAATCGAGAAAGCGCGCGCTGAAAACATGCCGAACGAGAACATCGAGCGCGCAATCTCAAAAGCAAATGAACAAAAAGAATTGGATCACGTTACCTATGAAGGGTATGGTCCCGGCGGTGTGGGGATTGTGGTGCAAGCACTCACTGCGAACCGAAACAAAGCGTCTGCCGAAATTAAGCACGCATTTGCAAAACACGACGGCAGTTTGGGTGCTATTGGATCAGTTACCTGGGGGTTTACCAAAGAAGCTGGTACATGGACACCAACTA
>DATIBQ010000060.1:0-4186 GCA_035457445.1 Minisyncoccota bacterium | reverse complement strand
GTTGAGGCGCACTCATTGTTTGCTACCACTGCCACCTGGCTCTACGGGTTGCTCTTGACTGGTGAACTTCTCGCATTCCTTACCCCTACACTTATTCAAAAACTACAAGTACCGCAAGTAACCACCTTTCTTGTATTTATTCAAAAAATCCTTACCCATCCCGCTCTCTCAAAAATTATTACTTTCCTCGGGCTTGTTGCCATTACTATAACGGGACTCCTGGGCGGGGTAATGGTGTACGGACTCACCGCCGACCCGCTTGCACCACTCGTGCTGCGAATATTAGGAATACAGTACTAAAAAATAAAAAAGCCCCAATGTAGAAACACTGGGGCTACTAAAGTACCCTTTGGTACCCTAACCTAAACTGACTTCCAGTGTACAATTAGTTGATAATATAGTCAATAATAAAATAAACTTTAGTTATTTTATTTAAAATAAGGGATAGTAAACAATGTAAAAGAAAAGTAATTACATTGTGCGAGGAATACATAGTTCCTTTCTTTCAAAGGAATTAGATAACATGCATCCATAGCTATATAAATAAAGACTAAAAAGAGCAACGTAGTGTCGTAAAAGATATATTGTGCGACACTTAGGTAATTTACCTTACATCATATAAAAGCATAACCAGGCTATTAGTTTACCTCTCTCTCCTCTCTTTGGTCATAGTAATGAAATCAATAAAGGAAATTCTCCCTACATACATCATAATTAATTATTGTTTTATTTTAAAAAAATAATTCTTACTTCCCCGATTTTTTGGTAGGTGAGCACAGGGATATAAAAAATAAAACCACCTTTTTAGGACGGCGCGCTTCCCTCTTTTTTAGTTATTGATACCGAGCAAGACACTGATTAAAGGTGCGGACTTGGGTGTTATAGGAAGTAACTTTAGTTTTTGTTTTTTGCACAAGCGCGTTGTAGTCATCAACCATATTGTTATACGCATTTACTGCTTCGTTGTAACCGGGTTCAAGCGGTGCATCGGGCTGTTCAAGCTCATGCTTTGCAGTAACAATTTTTTCTTCAAGTGCATCGGTTTGTTTGCGCAGTGCATCAATTGCACTTTTTGCTGCAGTATCAACGCTCGGACAGCTAGCGCGATTAGTGCCAAAATGCTGCACCACAAACCACACTACCTTGCCGTGGTACTCTGCTTTGCGCGCGGCAACACCAATTTCTTTATACTTGGTACTTAAAATATTTGCCTTGTGCCCCGGGCTCTTCATCCAGGCAGCAACAACATCAGCATCGCTGGTAAAATCACCCATCGCTAAATTTTCGCCAATGGTGATGTAGGTATAACCAACCGTGTCTCCTAAATTAGAAACACTCACTCCGGCAGGCGACTTGTGCTCAAAATACTGGAACGCAATCATGTCGTCTACCTTGAGCTTTGCTGAGGCGGCAAGTTGGGTATTATAACGGAGTACTGGCAGCCCTGCGGCAGCCCGCTCTCGGTTTGTTTCAGTAGCGACACCGATACCGGTTATAGAGCTATCTTCATAGGTAGGAAGCGTATCACGCTCGCCCTTTACTTCCCTCTCTTCGGTGTCATCCCAGCGAACCGTACCGATACCAAAACTCTTCTTTAAAATTTCAGATACTTTTCCAGGAAATTGTTTGAGTAATGTACCTGCTTTTGGTGAAAATGCTTTAATTGTTGGCCAGAGAAAAAACAGCGACATTGCAACAAAGAGCACGATGATAGCATTCCAAATACCTCGCCGGATCATACATACATATTAACACGAACTGCCCTCTGTAAAGCCTTGGAGTGTTGCATCTTCAGCAGTTGAAAACCAAATTACATTTTCGGGTTTAATCCGTTTTTGCGCGCTGACACACCCTGCTGCATAAAATTTTTTACCGTTCTTTGAAGCAAAGTATGTTTTACTGCCAGACACGACTGCTGATGCAGCCGCTACAAATGTTGACTGCTGCGAACTTTTAGGAATGACAAGCGCTTGAAGTGTGTTTGGATCACATGAGAGTACAATACCATCACCCCCTCTCTCGCCCTTGGTGTATGTACCGAGCAAAAACGAGCCAATAGCAACAAATACAATAATAAGCACAATACCGAGGCGATAGCGTAAGGCGGAATTCATGAGAAAAGTATACCAAGGTTGACAAGCACGGGCGATAATCGGCTATTCGAGGAATGATTGACAAATAGATGTTTTATAAATATAATCAGGTTTCTAACTTATTTTTAAATTTGTATGGCACATAAGAAAGCGGGCGGTGCGGCGAAAAACCTCACTGACTCAAATGCACAATATTTAGGGGTGAAGCTCTACGACGGACAGGCAGCTCTTCCGGGCGCTATTATCGTGCGTCAGCGCGGAACCAAAATTCTTGCCGGAAAGAACGTAGGGCTCGGTAAAGACCACACACTCTACGCACTGAAGGAAGGAATTGTAAAGTTTTTTAGCAAGCGCAAGCAAAATTTTGACGGCACCAGTACTGTTCGCAAAGCAGCAATGGTAGAAGAGCGAGCTTAAAGCGCCGCTACGGTGAGCGTAAGGCTTCCGTTAAATGAATCAAAAGAGACCGGTATCGAATAGGTGCCGGTTTCTTTTATTGGTTCTGCAAGCTGTAACACTTTTGGCTCGAGTGAGAGACGGTGCTCACGCAGCAAGAGTGCTGTAATATCTGTGGCAGTAATTTTTGCAAAAAGGTGCCCCTGAGCATTTGCCCGAACGTGCATGGTTACTTGTTTTTCTTTCAGCATCTCGAGCGCCTTGCCCAATAACTCGTGCTGTATTTCTTTTCCAGATTGTTCGCCTGCCTGCCGCTTTTTGAGACGTGCCACCGCTTCGGGCGTAGCAGACACCGCCGCCTTCTGCGGAAAGAGTGCATTGTGGGCGTAGCCATCGCTCACCTCGACGATATCATCTTTCTTTCCTAATTTTGAAACTCCTTTTAATAAAATGACTTTCATTTTCCAGCAACAAATTTTACGGCTGCCTCAAGCTGCTCGTCAACATTTGCATCATCTTTTACCTGTGACACTACCATGCTTGGCATGAGCCCCTGATCAGAAATTGAGACACCGTTTGGGGTATACCACTTTGCAATAGTCAGCTTGAGCGAGGTATCTTTGGTGAGTTTGATGAGCTCCTGCACTGAGCCTTTTCCAAAACTTTTTTCACCAATAAGTGTTGCTACACCCTGCTCGGTAAGTGCTCCGGCTAAAATCTCAGACGCTGAGGCTGATCCGCCATTCACCAGAATTGCCATTTTTATCTTTCCGGCAAATACACCCGGACCTTTACTGCGGTGGTAGGTTACATCACTCGGATCTTTTCCTATTTCTTTTACTACCACCTTCCCTTCCGGTAAAAACCAGTTTGCCATTGACACAGAAGCTTCAAGGTATCCGCCGGGGTTATTGCGCAAGTCGAGCACCAGCCGCGTATCCCCTGAACGAGCAAATTCTTGGAGTGCTTTGGCAAACAGTGTTGGTGATTGTGCCGAGAAGTTGTAGAGATGGATAATAAAGACCTTCTCCTTTTCACGCCGTTCGGTATCAACCGTTGGCATAATTATTTTTTCACGAGCAACGGTGTAGACTTTTGGCTCTTTAAATCCCTCACGAACAATAGTGAGATCAACCGTTGTACCCGACTCGCCCCGAATAAGTGCGATAGCTTCATCAATAGTGAGATCGGCGGTAAATGTTTTACCTACTTTTATAATTTTATCTCCTGCTAAAAGCCCCGCCCGGTACGCCGGTGTTCCTTTGATAGGCGCAATAACGGTAAGTATATTATCCTTCTTCCCTATTTCAACCCCAATGCCAAAAAATTCTCCGGCAATTTCTTCATTAAATTCTTTATTCTCCTGTGGATCAAAAAATACCGAGTATGGGTCTTTTAGTGACCCAACCAATCCATCAATAGCACCATACACACGCTCTTGATCGGTTACTTTTTCTGCACCAGGAAATTTTTCGCTAATAATCTGCCATGCCTTCCAAAATGGCGCAAAATCAGCTTCGTCGCTCACGCCTGACTCTTTGTTCGTTACTCCTGCTGCCCGCAAAATTGGCGAGCGATTCTCGTAGCCAATATAAAGCCCAGCAAGAAACACCCCTGCTGCAGAAAGCACGGTTACCAGTGGTATGCCAAATCTACGAAGTACTTTCATGGGGATTTTCATGGATGACGTGTGGGCT
>DATIBQ010000059.1:0-13861 GCA_035457445.1 Minisyncoccota bacterium | reverse complement strand
GGCATAGTAACCAACGTAAAATACTAGAAAACCGAGATTTATTCAAGTTTTTTTAACTTTAAAACATTGGGAACAGTGAGCCATGCTGCGCCAGTGCCGAAACCCCGCTTTTCTATAGCAAAAGGTATTTTTACAATTTGTGGATTTGTTAGAAACATAAGTATGCAGTACTTTGGCAGCTTACCCCAAGTACGAGGATTTTTATTTATGATGCAAATTTCCTTTCCATAGGTTTGCACTATTTTCTCTGCATCCACCAGGTGCTTTATTTCAAACTGCAGTACTTTTTTCACCATTGCTTTGGCAGTAACCAGTTCTCCTGAATTTTTAAAGAAAATTACTTCGCCTGGCTTGATTTTCCCCCAAGGCGTTCTTTTTGTTTTATACCAACGTGATTCAATTGTTTTTTCTTTAGAAAGGATTTTTGGAATAAGTTTCCATGACTTATTCATTATCGCAACATGCTGCATAAGGAAAAATTATCTCTTACGCGACTTACCATATTTTATTGCTGCCTTGATGAAACCGGTGAACAACGGATGCGGAGAGAGCGGTCGAGCTTGGAATTCGGGGTGAAACTGGGTGCCGAGGAAGAAGGGATGCTTACTAGTGGGCAGCTCAGCAATTTCCATAAGGGTGCCATCAGGACTCGTGCCCGAGAATACAAGGCCAGCTTTTTCAAGTGCTGGAATAAATTCTGGGTTTACCTCAAACCGGTGGCGGTGACGCTCAGAAATAGTGGCATCGTTGTAGAGCTCGCGGGCGAGGGTTTTTGGTTTTATGAGTGCTTCGTATGAACCGAGCCGCATACTGCCGCCGTAGTGCTCTTTTTTAAGCTTTTCGCGCTGGCTGTCCATCACGTCAATCACACACTCGGTACTCTTCGGGTTAATCTCGCGCGTGGTAGCACCCTTTATGCCTGCCATATGTCGCGCGTATTCAACAACTGCCAGCTGCATCCCGTAGCAGAGTCCGAAGTACGGAATCTTGTTTTCGCGGGCAAATTTAATAGCCGCAATTTTTCCCTCCACTCCGCGCGAACCAAACCCTCCTGGTACCAACACCCCATCATACTCTGCAAGCAATTTTACCGATTTAGGATCCCCGCCCGAACGACCGTTCGGTCGGACGGGTTTCTCAAATTGCTCAGATGAAATCCACTCAAGTTTTGGTTTTCGATTCTGACTGAAGGCTGAGAATTTGATTGCTTCAATTACTGAAATATATGAATCGGTAAGGGTGAAGTCACCGGTATCAAAATACTTCCCGACGACCGCAATCCGCACTTCCTCGTGCCCATTCTTTATTTTTTTTACGAGTGTCGCCCACTCTTTTGCCCGTGGCGAAACCGTTTTTGAAAGTTTTAAATCAAGAATGTTGGCGATTGTTTCTGGCACCTTCTGCTTTTCAAAATTCATCGGCACTTCATAAATGGTGTCGATGTCGGGAGCCGAGATCACATGCTCCACCGGAACGTTGCAGAAGAAGGAGAGCTTTTGCTTGCGCTTTTCATCAAGAGCGATGTGACTGCGGGCAACAATTAAATCGGCCTGAAGACCTGAAGAGTTTAAGGTACGCACCGAGTGCTGGGTCGGCTTGGTTTTCATTTCGCCAATTTTTGAGGGCGTGGGCAGGTACGAAACCATCACGAACATAACATCACGCGGGTGCCGAATTTTGAGCATGCGGGCTGCTTCTAAAAATAAAATATTTTCATACTCGCCCACCGTGCCCCCAATCTCGACAATCACCACATCAGCCCGAGCATGCTTCTGCGCGTTTTGAATCCGTGCGATGACCTCGAGCGGGATGTGCGGCACCACCTGCACACAGGCACCGCCAAATTTAAGAGCGCGCTCCTGCTCGATCACGCTCTGGTACACTCGACCGGTGGTCATGTAGTTGGCGCTGGTAAGATTAATATCTAAGAACCGCTCGTAGTTGCCCATATCTTGGTCGGTCTCGTCGCCATCGGGAAGCACGAACACTTCACCATGTTCGGTCGGGTTCATGGTGCCGGCATCAATATTGATGTACGGGTCGATTTTAAGCGCGGTTACGGTGAGTCCACGATCTTGCAGAATTTTTGCAATCGAAGAGGCGGTTATTCCTTTCCCCACCCCTGAGATGACGCCGCCAACCACAAAGATATATTTAGGAGAAGAGGGTTTTTTCATATCAGACGTTCAGATATTTGCGGACTGCCAGCCAGCTGGAGAGAAAACCAAGCGCTGCGGCAACAACAAAGGTAATGCCCCCCAGCACTGCAAGGTGCGCAATGTAGTAGTGATACACATCAAACCCCAAGAGTTCGCCCGCACCACGGTTTACCAGGTACGTGAGCGGAAAGAAAAGCGCAATAGTAATCAGCCATGCAAAGAAACCGTACAAAAATCCTTCAACAATAAATGGTCCGCGAGCGTACATCTTGCTTGCTCCTACCAGGCGCATGATGCCGATTTCTTCACGAACGGTGTAGATAGTAAGGCGTACCGTGGTAAACATAATCGTTACCGAGATAATAATAAAGAGAATGGTTGCTGCCAGCCCGCCCTCGCGGCTGCCGGCAATGAGCGCATTTAAGCGGTCAATCGCCTGCTTGTTCTGCGAGTAGTTCACTCGCTCGATAAGTGTTGCATTATCTTTAGCGAGCGCACTGTCGCCTTCTAAGAGAGCTGCAATTGATTCGTACTGCCCTGAGTCGACTGCTTTAATGCGAAACGAGCCGCCAAACGGGTTATCGCCCAATTCATCGAGTGCTTGTAGTGTTAAATAGTCATTTGCGTGGCGTTCGCGAAACTCGAGCACTTCTTGGTCTGCCGAAGTGTAATCCACCACCGCTACTTCAGGCAGCTGTTCGAGCTGCTGCTTTAAGGTAAGAATCTGGTCTTCAGAGGTGTTGATACTAAAGAAGACAGTAATATCAACTTTATTTTTTACTACCTCAATTGCGCCAGTGAGCATAGCTTGAAAGAGGATGAGCGCTGTGATAACCGAAAGAGTGATAGTAGTAATCAGCACCGCAGCGGTTGAAATAAGCCCGCTTCGCTTGAAGTTGATCCATCCCGATTTAATAATTCTGCGTATCGTGATCCAGAACATAGTTCGTATTATACCTACTTTTTTCGTTTTGACTCTTTTATTTCCCGCACCTCGTCGGAAACAAGCCGCCCTTTCTCGAGGGCAATCACCCGCCGACCAACACTATCAATAATCTCTTTATTGTGCGTAGTTAAAATCACCGTGGTGCCAAGCTCGTTGATCTTTTTTAAAATGTGCACTACTTCAAGCGTGTTTCCAGCATCTAGGTTGCCCGTTGGTTCATCGGCAATAATCACCTCGGGCTGGTTGATAATCGCGCGTGCAATTGCCAGGCGCTGCTTCTCGCCGCCCGAGAGCTGGCTCGGGAAGTGGAACATACGGTCTTGCAAATCAACCAGCTGGAGAACGTGCGGGACATCTGAAACGATTTCGCTGTCACTCTTGCCGGCTGCTTCCATTGCAAAGGCGATATTTTCGTATGCAGTTTTGTTCTGCAGCAAACGAAATTCTTGGAAAATAGTACCGATACGGCGGCGCAAGCCAGTAATTGAACGGCTTGGGAGCGCGTTAATATCAACATTTTCAAACAGCACCGTGCCTTCGGTCGGATACTCTTCAGCTAAAACAAGTTTTGAGAGAGTTGTTTTCCCGGCACCAGACGGACCAACAATGGTTACAAATTCTCCCTTCTCTATTTCAAGGCTCACGTCTTCAAGCGCCACTGCGCCGTTCTGATATATTTTTGAGACGTTTACAAAAGTAATCATACTAACAAGGTAGTATTATAGCGCCTTCTCTGCTTCGATGAAAGGTTCTAGTTCGCCATCTTCAAGCACACTCTCGGTATTGTGCACCTCAACACCGGTGCGGTGGTCTTTCACCATCTTGTACGGGTGCAGTACGTAGCTTCGAATTTGGCTCCCCCACTCAATCTCGGTTGTTTTTGAAATGTGGAGCCCTGCTTCTGCTGCCTTTCGCTCTTCTTCAAGCCGTTTATAGAGCTTTCCTTTCAACAGTTCGAGTGCACGGTCGCGGTTTTGTTCTTGACTACGCTCGGTTGCCACATGCACGGTGAGCCCTGTTGGTTTGTGGGTGAGCCGTACTGCTGTTTCGCGTTTGTTCACATTTTGCCCGCCCGGACCTCCGGCGCGGGCAAAATCAACCTCAAGATCAGTTTCAGGAATCACTACATCGGTATCGGTTTTAGTAAGTTTTGGCACTACCTCGACCATTGAAAACGAGGTGTGCCGCTTCGCATTTGCATTAAACGGCGACACCCGCACCAGCCGATGCACTCCCGATTCGTTCTTTAAAGTTCCATACGCACTCTTCCCTGAAATTTCAAATGTAACATTCCGATACCCACCATGGTCATTCTTGTGTTCGTGAAGCATTGCCGTGCTCCAGCCCTGGCGCTCAATATACTTTAGATACATTCGCAAAAGCATTGCTGAAAAATCCTCGGCATCATCCCCGCCCGCACCTGAAAAAATAGTTACAATTGCATTACCTCTATCATACTTGCCAAATCCTTCAAGTTTATCTTTGAGTTCCTGCAGTTCTTTAATCTTCGCTTGTGCTGCCGGTACATCGTTCCAAAAGTATGGACCCACCATTTCAGCTTCAATTATTTCAATCTGTTTTGCAATTGCTTCTTTATCCATATACCGACTCACTGTACCAAAAAAGTAGAGAAATAAAAAACGATCGATTTTTCAGATTAGCACGGTCGAGAGAGACGTTCGCGGACTTTTTCAACGAGGTCAGACATCGTCCAGTTTGATTTTACGAGGTAGTAGGCGGGCTCGTTGTCAGCGATCGCTTGGTTTATTTTTTCGTTATCGGCACTCAGGTTGGTGAGCAGGATAATTGGCACATGTTTACCCCACTCGTTTTCCTGCCGCAATTTTTGCATCATCGTAATACCGTCCATCTCAGGCATCACAATATCAAGCAGAATGAGATCGGGTTTTTCACGCAGGGCAGTCGCCAACCCCTCTTTGCCGTCACTCGCCTCAAGCACCTGGAACCCCTCGCCTGAAAATTTATCGCGGAGCACGGTGCGCAAGAGTGCGTCATCTTCAATTGCTTCAATAACTATTTTCTTTTCACTGGTAGATGTATTCATCATATTTACTATACATTTAACTAATTAATGGGTAAGTGGAAACGTTAGGTAAAAGGTAGTCCCTTTCTGTTCTTCAGAGGTAAACTGAATACTGCCCCCGAGCGCACTGAGCACCGACTTTACAATGTATAACCCCAGCCCGGTGCCTTCTCCTTTTTCTTTAACGTTGTCTGCACGGAACATTTTGGTAAACACTTTATCCTGATCTTTCTTTGGAATGCCGTATCCGGTATCAGAAAATGCAACTAGCACAGTTGCCTTGTCTACTGATACTGCTATACCAACCCGACCCCCTGCAGCGGTATACTTTACGGCATTTGAGAGCAGATTTTGAAATATCATCCGCAGGAGGGTTGGGTCGGTTTCAATCACCGGCATATCTTTGGCAATATTCGTGGTAATCGTTATCTTTTTTTCATCAATCTGCTGGTCCTGTTCTTTAATCACCTCTTGGATAAATTGCGCAACGTCAACCGGTTGAGATTCAACCGAAAGTGTTCCGAGCTCAATCCGCGAAACATTTAAGAGTGTATTCACCAGCCCCACCATGCGCTGGCTGCCGGAATGAATTTTTTCAAGGTACTCTTTCTGTTTCTCAATGCTCTTTCCGATCTCGGTTCGGAGGAGCATTTCGCTGTACCAGTTGACGGTGGTGAGCGGCGTGCGCAGCTGGTGCGAGGCGAGCGAGACGAATTCAGTTTTTGCCTGATCAATCCCCTTTTCTTTTGTAACATCACGAAACACTTCTACTGCACCTGCAAAACGATTGCCAATTAAAATCGGCGAGACGGTAATCCCGACAGGAAACCGGGTTCCGTCCTTGCGCTTGTAGTAGATGTTCATGCCGTCGGTGGTTACCGACGGAGCATCAGCAATCATCAGCTTTGTGTGCTGCCTAAAAATTTTATATATTAGCCGCTCTGATTCAGGAATAGCGCTGCCGTTCTCATCAACTGCCTGTACCACATCGGTAAATAGCCTCCCTTTTACCTCGGCAGGTTCCCACCCTAACAGTTTAGTAAATGATTTACTGACCAGTACAATTTTCCCCTCCTCGTCTGTTGCCGCTAATCCGTCGCCGATTGATGCAAGGACCGCTTCATCTTTCGCTTTTACTTCTTCAAGCTCTTTACGCTCGGTAATCGGAAACCGCACCGAAAGATAGCTCACCGGTCTCCCCTCGTCTCCGGTAACCGGAGCAATCACCGAATCGACCCAGTAGTAAGTTCCGTCTTTCGCCATATTTTTTACCTCACCGTGCCACACACGCCCGCTTGAAATAGTCGCCCACATTTCTTTGAAGAATTCAGGCGGGTGGTACCCTGATTTTAAAATACGGTGGTTTTGCCCCATAATCTCTTCACGTTTATATTTGGCAATTTCTACGAATTTATCGTTTGCAAAGGTGATCGTTCCCTCAAGATCGTCTTCACTGATGAGTGCAATTTTACTGAGCGCATCAAGGAGCGTTTCAGCGCGCGCTACCTGGAGCTTCAGCACCTCTTCTCTGTTCTGCACCCGCCGCGCGATAGCCTGCGAGGGAATACTCGACCCTGATTCGTACCCCAAGAATTCTTCTATATGAATCGTACCTTCAGACACACCAAGCGCAAGGAGGATTTTTCGCACGAGCGAGATCATGGCAGGTGGTCCGGCAAGAAACCAGAGCGGAGTGGTGATCTCCATCACCCCCATAATACGTTCTCGAATGTGTTTCTCCTCAATCGGGGCAAATATTTTTTCTACCGTAAAATCGTGATGTTGTTTTGCAAAGTTGTCGAGCTCGGCAAGGTAAGGAGTATTGGCGAGAGCAGTGTTGCTATAGAGCACAATAAATTTGTAAGCAAGCTGTTCTTCAAATGCAAACTGAAAGTGGCTCATGAACGGCGTAATACCAATACCGCCGGCAATGTAGACAATAGGACGATCTGGATTTTTTGGCAAAGTAAATTCTCCGTGCGGACCTGTTACCTGCACCTCGGAACCGAGCGGCAGCTCAAGAAGCGTTTTTTTGAAACCGCTCTCTGATGCTCGCACCGCAATGGTAAACGCTGCGCGCTCATTCGGTGAAGAGACAATTGAAAAATCTCGATAGTTGCCCCGTGGATCAGGGATGGTCAGTTCAGGTATAGTAATGCGCACATACTGCCCCGCCTGAAACTCAAAATCGTGCGCCGGAACAGCAAAAGTTACCTCTACTGTATGTTCGGCAATCTCTTTTCTGCTGATTATAGGAGCCTTGAATAATTTCATACAATCAGTGTGTTAGTGCCTCTGACGACACGTTCAGTGTTTCTTCAATTTTCTTTAACACATCGCCAATGTTCCAGTCTGATTTTATAAGGTAGTAGAGTGGCTTGTGCGACACTACATCTGCAACAAGATGCTCGTTATTTGCGTTTAAATTAGTAAGAATAATAACAGGAGCATCTTTTCCCCAGACATCGGAACGAATAGTAGTGAGTGCAGCCATGCCGTCCATTTCAGGCATCAAGAGATCGAGCAAGATGAGATCAGGATGATGCTCAAGCGCTGCCGTAACCCCCTCTTTACCATTTTTTGCTTCGAGCACCAGGTACTGATTATTCTCAAGCACATCACGCAACGCTTCCCGAATGTCTTTTTCATCTTCTACAATGAGTATTGTTTTTTGTGTGTTCATAAATGTTGGTTACTCTTTTTTAATAGCTGTCTCTTTCCGAAACGAGAAGCTTACTTTTTTGCCGAGCAGGGTTTCGTATTCGGATACGAGCGTAGCAACAATTTTTGCCGGTGGTCCTGTAATGGCAAGCACTCTGCCAGAGTCGTGATCAATTTCGAGCCCCGGAATCTGTGCCGCAATAGTGAGTGCTTCGTCGCCAACGCGCCCACGCATCTGGGTAATGGTGTCACTTATAATTTCATAGAAGGTACGCTCGCCGCGCGGAATAGCCGAGTAATCGATCGGCTCAAGCCGTGCATTTCGCCGCCGGCGAATCCACAGATACCCGAAGAGCCACGCCAGTCCAGCAGCAACCGCCGCAATCGCGCTGTACCGGTAAAAGCTACTTTGGAAGAGCCCGAGTATTTTTCGCTCGACCGTAAACGGAAGCTGCGCAGTAGCGGACACCAACTGCCCCTCATAGGTAATAGCGGTTTGTATGGTATAACTCGACGGCGCCGTAGTAACAGGGATGTGTATTTTTTTTACAAAGTTTGCTGTTGTTTCAACTGCTACTGTTTCAGTTGTTTTATACAGTTCAACACCGTGGTTTGTAATAACTGAATACGCAATAAGCACATCAACCCGTTTATTGCCTCCAAAATTTGATAATTTTACCAAAACTGGCAAATCATCCCCCGGAGCTACCTTTGAAACCAACAACTCGGAAATAACATCGAACAGTGCTGGAGTTTCAACTGGTTCGTTCGGAAAAACAAGTTCAATACTTTTTTTGGTTACAGACAATTCCTCTGATGATTCTGATTGTTGAGATGGGATTGAATTAAATGGGGTATTAGGAACGTTTTCTGAAAATGCGCTGCTTGCCTGTGCCACGAGAGATCCTGAAATACGCCCGCTACTGCTCGAGAGTGTACTAGATGCTGGTGCTCGCCAATCGGTTTGGACATCACAGTAGGTGGGACAATCAAATGTAAGAGTACCCACCAGTGTGCCGGTAGCAGTGCCAGAAAATACGCCATCTGTATCAATATTCACATTTCCAAAATCAATCCAGCCGAGCTGCTCTCCCCAGGCAGCACCCGAGAGATTGCCACTTCCATCATTTGCTACGCCGCCGAGCAGTGGGTCAAAGACGATGAATCCTTTATTCGCCGACCAAGCATATCCGGCAAGTGCATCGTCTTCAACCGTCACGTGTTCAAAATTTATATAGCCCACCTGGTCGCTCCAGGCGTATGTATGTGTACTTAAAATAGTGGCGGCATGTACCTGCGTTACAGAAAAAAATAGACAGAGAGCGTATCCTACTATGAGTAATGGTTTCTGGTTTTTCATAAAAAATTATTGCGAAGCTATTTCGGGAAAAGTAATACTTTCTGAAGATGGTACGACTAACTCGACCACAGCCGGAATCACTGCTTCAGTTTCAGAGGGCGCTGAAGGCACACCTACTACAACAGGTGTAGACTCAATTACAGGTACTGGGATTTTGGTCGAGGTATCATCCTCTGGTATCTGATCTATTACAGGATCAGTATTTTTTTGTGCAAGAAATAATTTAAGATCATCTTCAGTAATGCAGGTTTCGTTAATACAAAATGTGTCGTGAACAGTAAGACGAGAAAGTACAAGATGTGCCGTATCACTCACCTTATTTGAAAGCTCTTGAATTGCTTTTACTATCGGAGATATCAAGCCAATGTAATTAAAAAAATAGGTATGATCGGGTGTGAGTTCAGTAGGCGTTGTTGTGCCAACTAACTCTGGTACTACCGTAAGCGCATCTTGTGCAATAAAGCCATATTGTTTTTGAGTATTACCTCCATACACGTTTGGATCTATCCAGTTATATTCAACCGGAGTAAGTTCGTTAATAAGCGCGAGCCCCATTGAAGCATCAACCGGTGCAATATTTGTTTTTAGCCGCGCGTCTGAGAGGGCTATGTTATGACAAGAAACTACTCCGCTCCCGTCAGTACCAAGCGCTTCCAGCGAGCCATCACACCCCGTAGTGCCGCTTATAGTAAGACCAGTAAAACTGGGAGAAGCAGCAGTGGTTAGCGTCTGCCCCGTGTTAAATGCAAGCTGGCTATCACCAATAGAATCAGCAACAATAGAAAGGGTGGCAGCAGCATTTTCACTTCCCGATCCAGAAACAGAGATCTGCGATGAACCGCTGATAGTTGCAATATAATTCCCTGTAGTATGAGTAGCGAGCGTAATTAAATCATTCAGCGAAATTGCCCCTGTCCCCCCATTAGCAACCGAAAGCCCTGCCCCCGACCAATTACTATTATTAATAGAAGAAAGTGTTGCCAATGTTCCCAGCCCCAGGTTCGTACGCGCCGTGCTTGCGTTTGCCAGATCAGAGAGATTACTTGCCACATTCAGCGGGGTATACCCAAGTGCTGCCTGTTTGTTATTAAAGGTGTTCCAGTCAGTTGATGAAAGGTAACCGCTCGTACCTGTTGCTGCCTGGCTTATAGTAAACACTCCGGTACTGCTGTCATAACTAAGCGGCGCACCACCAACCGAAAGTGCGCTTCGTGCTCGAGCGTTGGTAAAGTACAAATTTGTACTACCCTCAGCTACATCATCAGAATCTTTTGTACCAAAATCGGTATTAAAAAGTGAGGTTGTGTAGTACTTGTTTACAAGACCTGCTACTAAATCATCAGCTGTTTTAGTGGCAAAACGCGTGTCAAAACGAGCAGTGGTGTAATAGAGATTCCCGTTTTCTGGCACTGCAGCAGTGTCGAGCGTTTGAAATGTTTTGTCCCCGCGATAGTACTGGCTAGTAGTACCAGCCGTAATAGCACTTTCTTTACTATTAAAAGTACTCCAATTAGCAGCCGTCAAAAGCCCCCGAGCAAGCGCCGAGGCAGAGGGAATGTTAAATGAGTGTACCCCACCAACTGAAGCGATTGAAAAATCAGTACCGCTACTGCCAACTGCCATCGTTTGGGTAGTATCCGTTTCACCATTTAACTCCAAGACTGCAACACCACAGTTAACACTTCCCGGGGCACAATCCGGTTCAAGCGTCTCACCTGGTTGATATATGGTTGCACCAACCAAACGCGGGAAAATAAGAGCAACAAAAAATATAAAAAGCGTAACAATTGCTGCATTTTTTTTATACATCGTACTTATGGCATTATCTGCTCCATAAGTATGATGCTTCAGATTAAAAGAAAAATGAAAAAGTATTTAATTTTTAGTGAGCCACCTCGCAGGATATCACCCCTTAGAAACCCACGGTTTTCCAACGCTCGAAGACTCGCTGCCTTCCTCTACGGGGAAACACCCAGTTTCCCCGACCCCCTTCTGGTTCGATCCAGCTTGGATAAAAATCTCTGATTTTTATGGAGCCACCTCGCAGGATCGAACTGCGGACCTGCGGTTTACGATACCGCCGCTCTGCCAACTGAGCTAAGGTGGCGCTATTTACTCGTGCACGCCCCATACTACACGAAAAACGAGGTATTTTCAAAACACTTGCAAAAGTAAAGGAATGAGTATACAGTCCAAACCAAGCACCCCTTTACCTTATTTATTACCCCTGCCTCTGATGAGAGCTATTGGGCACTCCGGGTAAGATACGCCTATACTCCCATCGTACATAGTAGCCGACGACTAATCAGTTGTTGGCTATTTCTTTTGGAAATAACAGACTATTGAACGTCGTTTGTTTGGCTTGCCGCGATTAAAATGCTTATGTGAAGCATGCTTTTCAAGCAGCTCAAAGTGTGGACCAAAAAATGCTTGTAGTGCTTCGTCTGTCCATACATATTCGTAGACCTTCATTTTTGGATGAATATACGCATTTTTCTCCCCGGCACTGTGCTCGGCTACCAACCGCTTCGCGTGCAGGTCGCCTGGTGCGTAGAACGATTTAAAGAATAAGAATCCGCCCGGCTTGAGCACCCGGAGCAGCTCTTGCAGGTACACCTGCCGCTCGTCTTCTTTTAAGAAGTGCGAGGTCATCATATCGAGTACTATATCCACCGACTCATTTTCGAGTGGAAACTGATCGCCAATTGAGCGCACGTGGAACTTTACCCGGTCTTTTATGTTGTCAGATGCCTTCTGTGCCTGGCGAATACCCTCTTCAGAAATATCGTAGCCAATACCCTTCATATTAAACTGTTCACACAGATACAACAGGTTGCGCCCATTGCCACAGCCTAAGTCGAGCACGGTGAGCCCCTGACGGAATACATCCTTCCCAAATTCCTTCTGCATAAAGCGTACCCACTTCTCAAGGTCAGCACTCACCACTGTTGAAAGCGCAAAAAACCCCGGATCCCGGTATTCCTCATTCCAAAAATCTTTGAGCTGCTTTTTCTTCATAGTAATTCTCCTATTATACGCAGAGATTGTATTACTTCATCTAAAAATAAAACCCGCAGAAGCTATCTGCGGTGTTTTATTTTCGCTTCGCTTTTGCTCGATCGGTTTCAGTTAAATATTGCTTCCGGAGCCGAACGTAGTTTGGGGTTACTTCCAAAAATTCATCGTCTGTAATAACTTCAAGCCCTCGTTCAATGGTCATGGTGAGCGGTGGGATAATCGTAACCGCTTCATCGGTTCCACTAGCACGCATGTTGGTAAGCTGCTTGCCTTTTGTTGGGTTCACCTTCATCTCTTCTCCTTTTGAAGTATTCCCAATCACCATACCTTCATACACTTCGGTTTGCGGACCAATGTAGAGCACACCGCGGTCCTGGAGCCCCCAGAGGGCAAAGGCGAGCGCTTTGCCATTCTCCATCGAGACCATGCTGCCCACGTGGCGGCGGGTAATCTCACCGGCATAGGGCTTGAACCCAATCACGCGGGACGCCATAATCCCCTCGCCTTTGGTGTCCACCATAAACTGCCCGCGGTACCCAAAGAGCCCGCGAGTTGGTCCCTCAAAGAGCATCCGTGTACTATTTCCGTGCACCTTCATGTCGCTCATGATGAATCCCCGACCACCGAGTTTTTCGATAATCGGACCTTGGAACTCACTCGGGGTATCAATCGTTACCTCTTCAAACGGCTCACACTTCACCCCGTCAATTTCTTTCACAATTACCTGCGGCTGGGATACCTGCATTTCAAATCCTTCGCGGCGCATTGTTTCTAAGAGCACTGCAATGTGCATCTCGCCGCGACCGTACACCTTAAAGCCTTCGGCAATACGATTCGGGTCAGGAGTAAAATCAACCTTCAACCCTACGTTTACTTCAAGTTCTCGCTCCAAGCGTTCGCGGATTTGGCGACTGGTTACAAACTTGCCGTCTTTGCCGGCAAAGGGTGAATTGTTCACCAAAAAATCGAGCACGATCGTTGGTTCGTCAATCGTAATTGCAGGGAGGAGTTCTGCATCAGCAGTTTTTGCAATTGTCTCGCCAATAAAAATATCGGGGATACCAGCGAGCATCACAATATCACCTGCAACCGCTTCGGTTACCTCTTCGCGCTTCATGCCGTGGAATGAGAAAATCTTGGTGATTTTTGCAGTTCGCGCTGCATTGGTGTGCGATTTAATAAATACCATATCTCCGGTTTTTGCTACCCCTTCGTACACGCGCCCCACACCCATGCGACCAAGAAAGTTATCGTATGCCAAATTAAATGCCTGCATCCGGAACGGCTTTGCCATGTCGTTTGCCGCTACGGGCACTTTTTCTAGAATTGTTTCAAACAGCGGATCAAGGTTTGTTGATTCATCAGAAAGATTCTTTTTTGCGATGCCGTCGCGGCCAATAGCGTACACGGTAGTAAAGTCGAGCTGTTCTTCAGTTGCACCCAATTCCAAAAAAAGCTCGAAGACGCCATCATGCGTTTTAGCACAATCGGCTGCGGGCTTATCTATTTTATTGATCACCACAATCGGCTTAAGGCCGAGCTCGAGCGATTTTTTAAGCACAAACCGTGTTTGTGGCATTGGGCCCTCTTGGGCATCAACAATCAAGAGCACCGAGTCAATCGAGCGGAGCACGCGCTCAACCTCGCTGCCAAAGTCGGCGTGGCCGGGCGTA
>DATIBQ010000058.1:0-3476 GCA_035457445.1 Minisyncoccota bacterium | reverse complement strand
CGAGCAGTTTTTCAGTGAGGATGCCGGTGCCCGGACCAATTTCAAGCACGGTATCTTTTTCAGTAAGCGCACTTGCGGCAACCATGTGTGCGAGTGCGGCTGCCGATTTTAAAAAGTGCTGCCCGAACCGTTTTTTTGCGTGCATCATGTACCTACTTCTTACTCCTGAATTGAATAAATGACAAGGAAGTTGCCTGCGTGCTCCCATGGTATACTTTTGCCATGCCACCACTACAACAGCCTCACCCAAAAAAAATTATCAAATACATTCTTCTTGTACTCCTCGGCGTACTCCTCGTTGCCGCTATTATCCTTACCTTCCAAGTACAGCGCATTAAAGCATTCGGTGGCAACTTCTACGCTGGCCGCCGCACTGGCTCACTCTCGTGCACCTGCACCAACAACACGCTTATTTATATTCAAGATGTTGTTTCAAATACATCGCTTGCACTTATTTATGACAGTTCTACAAAACTGTACGCGAACAACAACATCTACGGTACGTACCTGATGGGTTCGTACTCGTCCGGTGGACAGTGCGAGCAGTACGTGGGTGAAGAATGTGAAGAGGTAAAATCAGACGGCACAATGGATTCAAATCCAGGAACAGGCACCTCGTTCTAAACAAATAAAAAATTCCCGAGACTACTCGGGAATTTTTTATAGATACACCGTAAACTCCCCGTCTCGTGTTTCTCGGGTAATGAGCTCTTCTGGAATGTCGAGTAAAAATTCAGAGGGCAGCCGCACATCGCGCATGCCAAAAATAGTGCGCATCGATGCGTAGCTTAAAAATAATTTTTGTCGTGCCCGGGTGAGCGCTACGTACATCAGCCGGCGTTCTTCTTCGCCATCAGGACCAGCTTGCTTTGCATCGCGCTCATGCGGAAAGAGCCCATGTTCAAGCCCTGCTACAAACACAACATTAAACTCAAGCCCTTTCGATGCGTGTATGGTCATTAGTTTTACCCCCTTCTTTTTTTCATCTTTCGACTCGAGCGAGTCTTGGTCGGAGGCAAGTGTTGCATCTTCAATTAGTTTTTCAGCACCTGCTATTCCGGGCAGGTGGTCGTACTTCAGCGAAAGCGTTACCAGCTCGCGCAAGTTTTCCAAATGTTCTTCGCCGTCAGGCTCTGCCTGGTAGTGTTTCTCGAGTCCGCTCTCGGTAATAATGTACTTTAATGTATGTGAAACGGGATGTGCTTCAGCGAACGCACGAACAGAATCAAGCAGTGCATAGTAGGCAGCAACCGCAGCTTTTGCTTTTGCGGGCAATGCTTCTCTGTCACCAGAAAATACTTTGAGGAGTGTTGTCTTTCCGATGCCGCGGGCGGGCGTGTTAATCGTGCGTTTAATATCAAGCGTGCTCTCGGGGGTGAGCGCTGCGCGCAAATATGAAACAGCATCTTTGATTTCTTTTCGCTCAAAAAATCGCACCCCTAACACGTGGTATGGAATGTGTGCGTTTAAGAATGCCTCTTCAAGGACGCGTGATTGAAAGTTGGTGCGGTAGAGTACGGCAATTTCTTCAGCTCGCACTCCTTTGTCTAACTGCTCTATTGCGCGCTCAACAATAAAGCGCGCTTCGTCTGCTTCATCATACGCGCAGTAGAGAGAAATAGATTCTCCATCCTGGTTGTTAGTAAATAAATTTTTTGGTTTTCGGTATTTATTTTTTGCAATAATTTCGTTCGCTGATTGAATGATTGTTTTAGTAGAGCGGTAGTTCTCTTCAAGGAGTATTACCGTTGCATCCGGGTAGTCGCGCTCGAACTCTAAAATATTTTTTATGTTCGCCCCGCGCCACGAGTAAATGCTCTGGTCGCTGTCGCCCACCACGCACAAGTTGCGCGAGGCTTGCGCGAGTAGGGTGGCAATCCGATACTGTGGTTCGTTGGTGTCTTGATACTCATCTACATGAATGTGGCTCCACGTATTGTGGCACCAGTCGAGTGCTTCTTTGTTTTTTTCTAACAGCAGTACCGTGTGTGTGAGGAGGTCGTCAAAGTCGAGCGCTTTCTGTTCACGCTTGAGGTGCTCGTAGCGCTCCCATACCCGCGCCGCAATTTTGTAGTATGGATTTGGCTCGTTTGCAATATCGCTCGGCTGTAAAAATTGGCAGACTGATTTGCTGATTAAACTTCTGATCGCCCGCGGCTCATATTGTTTTGGATCAATCGAGTGGTACGCGAGCGATTCTTTAATGAGTGCCATAGTGTCGGCATCGTCGAGCATGGTGAATCGTTTTAATTGTCCGTTATGCGCGCCAAACTTGCGGAGCAAAAATACACCAAAACTGTGAAATGTTGAAACAAAGGGCAATGCTTCCCCGCGGGTTACTCCCGGAATTTTTTCAACCATTACTCCCACTCGCTCGCGCATCTCGGCTGCCGCTTTGTTGGTAAATGTAACTGCTAAAATTTGTGATGGCGCAACACCGCTTACAATTAAATGACAAATGCGATGCACCACTGTTTTTGTTTTTCCAGCACCCGCGCCGGCAACAATTAGTACCGGTCCATCAGTTGCCAGCACCGCGCTGCGTTGCGCATCGTTTAACCCTTCAAGAAAAGTATTTTGCTCCATGTGGGAAGAGTGTACCGTGCGTTAGAGAAAACAAAAAGCCACCTCGAGTTTGAGGTGGCTAATACCAAACAAAAACAATCAAAAAAACTGCCGTATAATTTTTTCAGAAACATTCTTTCCATACTTATTCTGATAGGTAAGAATGTAGATTCCAACCTTCAGATTGTTAATTGAAAATTCTGCTACCTTTCTGTTTAATTGTGTTGCCTGTACGGTTTGCACAATATTCCCAGACATATTTCTTAATGAGACTGCCGTGTTTGTTGGTGATAAATCGTAGATAAACACACGGTTCCCGTGTTGTTCTATAGCAGCTTTGCTTGTTCCCCTTCTTTCTCCTGAAGGAGAAAGAATTTGGGTGTTGCAGGTGTCATTTTCTACAGCGCAATTATTAAGGTACGCGTAGAATTTGACGGTTGGTTTGGTAAGCCCCGGGATTGACGGTGCGGTAAACGAGCTATCAGTAGAAGCGAGTAGGTTAATACACCCACTCATATACACTGTCTGCGCTATACCCCCACCTAAGCCGACAGCGTTGGCTGTCAGCACAAGCCGCTCCGCCTCTGAGGGTGTTGGTTTGTTCCACTTAATGTAAATATCCCAATGATTGGGTTGCCCTGTAACAGCCGGTGTGATTTTTATTTCTATAATGGTAAGACATGCTTGGGCTTGAGCAGAATGAAAAACACTTCCACCTAATAGAAAAACACCCAATACCGAGAGAAGTAATTGTTTTTTCATAATAAAAAGTTTTAAAGAGTTTGTTTGATTCAAATGTACCCTGATTTTGAATATTGTCAACTAGTCAACAAAAAAGCCGCCTCGAGTTCGAGACGGCGGGGTAAAAGGAAAAGGAAAAAATTAATATTTTACAAATGTACTTGCAAGTA
>DATIBQ010000057.1:0-6815 GCA_035457445.1 Minisyncoccota bacterium | reverse complement strand
AAGCCAAGGGTTCCCCATGACCATCGACCACGCCATCGATATTATTCCCGAACTAAAAGAGCTCTACGACACTGACCGCGGCACCAAAGAAATTATCGACATGGCAAAAAAGATTGAAGGAAACGTCCGGCACATTTCGGTGCACGCCGCCGGGGTAATTATCTCTCCTACCCCCGACATCACCGAGTTTACCCCTATTCAGTTTGATCCGAAAGGTGAAGGAAAAATTATTACCCAGTACGACATGTTCTCGGGCGGACGCGACGGCGTGGTAAATCTGCCAAAGTTCGACATGCTGGGGATCAGGAACCTGCAGTTTATTTCCGGCACTATCGACCGTGTCAAAAAAATCCGCAGCATTGATATTGATATCGATACCATTCCGCTCGACGATAAAAAAGTGTTTGAGATACTTTCCCGTGGCGAAACCGTGGGTGTGTTCCAAATGGCAGGTACCGGCATGACCCAGTACTTAAAAGAACTGAAACCAGAAAAAGTAGAAGATTTGATGGCGATGGTCGCGCTCTACCGCCCCGGACCAATGGAAGTAATTCCGGAGTACATTAAGCGCAAGCAGAACCCGCGGCTTATTTCGTACCCTGATCCGCGGCTTAAAGACGACCTTGAAGCATCGTATGGGCTTTTGGTGTATCAAGACGACGTGCTGATCACTGCCATTCGCCTGGCGGGCTACTCGTGGCTCGATGCCGACAAATTCCGTAAAGCCATGGGTAAAAAAATTCCGGCAGAAATGGCTGAGCAAAAAGATAAATTTTACAAAGGCTGTACCGAGTACGGCGGACTCACCAAGAAACATATTGACGAACTCTGGAAAAAAATTGAACCTTTCGCCGCCTACGGATTTAACAAAGCGCACGCAGCAAGCTACGGCATGGTCGCCTACAAAACAGCGTACCTCAAAGCAAACTACCCTGCCGAGTACATGACCGCCTGCATGACGGCAGAATCCGGCGATATCGAAACCTGCAGTGAATACATTGAAGAAGCCCGCCGGATGGGGTTTGCGATTCTGCCGCCCGATATTAACGAATCATTTTCAGACTTTACGGTAGTAGTTGAAGACGGTGTGGTAACAAAAAAAATTCGCTTTGGACTCAATAACATTAAAAACTTTGGTACTGAAATCGGCAAAGCAATAATTGCTGAACGAAAAGCGCGTGGAAAATTCGAGAGTCTCGAATCATTTCTCGAGCGCGTAACTCATAAAAATTTAAACAAAAAATCAGTTGAAGCGCTCATTAGCTGCGGCGCCCTCGATGCCTTTGGTGATCGCGGCGTACTGTTTGCAAATATCGAATCCTTGCTCTCGTTCCACAAAGGCATTACGAGTACCGCAAATGCGAGCCAAGACTCTTTATTTGAGGGGCTCGCCTCAAAACCAAAAGCGGTACTCGCATTAAAACCAACTGAGCCAGCACCACTGACCCAAAAACTCGCCTGGGAAAAGGAACTACTTGGGCTGTACATTTCTGGCCACCCGCTCGATGAGCACCAGGATAAAATTGAAAAATCAGGGAACACCATCAAAACACTGCTCGGAAAAGGCGAATGTAAAGGAAAGATTTTAGTGGCAGCGGTTCACGATGTTCGCGTGCTCTACACAAAAAATAACAGCAAAATGGCATTCGTGGTACTCCAAGATAAAACAGGGACACTTGAAGGGGTAGTATTTCCGGAAGCATTTAAAACAATTGAGCCGGTACTTCAGCCCGGCAAAGTAATCGCTATTCGCTGTAATTTAGCAAAGCGTAACGAAGAACTTTCGCTCGTAATTGATCAGGCAAAAGAACTGGGGTAGGTCCGAGTTGCATATTAGGTAGACAGTGCTACAATCGGAATCAAACAAACTCCTATACACATGGGAATAGAAATCCAAGCAAAATTTGAAAAGTCAAAAAAACTTGTTGAAGACTTTGAGAAAAAACTAAGAGCTGGAGAGAAAATTTTAACAACCGGTACTGGAAAAATGAGCCTGCTTCTAAGAGCAAAAAATAGCTTCTCTACAGGAAATTACGCAAGTGGAATCGATTTCTTAAAAGAAGCACTAGATGCAAAAACACTCCCCAGCAACAGTGAATTCATTACTTTCTTTAAGGGAAAACTTCAAGCTCTCGCTGCTGAATTTCGTTACAAACCTTACGATAAAGCAGCGTAATACTGGCTTTAAAGATTCGGAATCATTTCCGGATCTTTTTTATCTCTAGTGCTATACTTTTTTGGTGTTTACACTCACTAAAGAAGAAACTGCGATTTTCAAACAGCTAAAAACTCCGGCAAAAATCCAAGATTTTCTCAATTCCCTTCCCTTCAACTTTGAACTAAAAGGAGAGACCTGCAGGTCGCCGCGGCGAGTGCTCCAACATAAAACCGCGCACTGTTTAGAGGGCGCGCTGTTTGCCGCAGCGGCACTCTGGTTCCATGGGCACAAACCTCTCCTACTTGATTTGAAGAGTACAAAAAAAGATTTTGATCATGTAGTAGCACTCTTCAAAAAAGACGGTTGTTGGGGCGCGATCAGTAAAACAAACCACGCCGTCTTGCGCTATCGGGAGCCGATCTATAAAACAGTTCGCGAGCTTGCCCTCTCGTACTTTCATGAATACTTTTTAGATGACGGCAGTAAAACATTGCGTAGTTTTTCAAGACCGTTGAGCCTCAAGCAATTTGGTACGAGCTGGATAACCGCCGAGGAAGATTTGTGGGACATTGGCGCAACACTCGATGATGCGCCGCACTCACCCATCCTCACGCCCAGTGCCATCAAAAACCTGCGCAAAGCAGACAAGGTAGAAATTGAGGCTGGAAAAATTACTGAGTATAAAAAGTAAATTTAAAAGTACTTTCATACAAACATAAAAGACTGCTACCAATGTATAGTAGCAGTCTTGAAAAACTAACTATGAAAGAATAACTCCATTTTCATGAAGAACTTTCACTAATAGCTTACCTAAATGTTTAAAATGAACAGGAATATCATCAATATCGCCAAAATCTTTATCTCCATCTTTCTTTTTGTGGTAAGAAATTTCATTTTCAGAACCATATATGATTCCAAAAACTTCCTGACTTCCTGGTTCAAAAATCGCTATTTCCAACATTGTTATCGCAACAAGATCATTAGTGGTTATAGATACTCCATTTCCTCTGAGAAAGATTTGCATAGTATCAGGATTAGTAGCTAACCAACTTTCGAGGGGGTTTTTTTCTACAGGAAATAAAATTTTCTGAATTGATCTAAAAAACATACGCTGTTCCTGCTGTTGATTTATTAAAGCATGAACTTCTGTTATGTTTGTGTCTATAATCATAGAACCCGGAAACTGACTTCCGATAATTTGCTTAATCATGATTTTTCTTTTTTTTATTTATATCACATAAATTTAATTATGTCAAATATAAATTTGATAAAAAAAATAACCCTCACTTTAAAAGTGGGGGTTTTGTAAATGAAAAAATATTACTACTGATGCCAAATTTGCATCGGCAAGGCTGGAATTTTATATCCATTTGCCCAATCATTGGACGAAATTCCGAAGAGAGCCGAATGCGAGCCGGCACTCATATCAGACCATATTAAGTTCCCCGCTATCGCGCTTCCGCTAGCGGTAGCAGTGCTACTGAGCTTTGCATGACTTCCTGAGGATCCCCGGTTTAAGTACCAGTACCCATCAGGAACAGCGTTCTGGTCAGTAATCAACTGCAGGCTGTACCCATCACCGTCATTCGGGTGATGGAACCCACTCGGCGTTGCTTTTAGGGAAAATATTCTTGTCCCATCAACCACCGTTTCTCCTGAACCAGCAGTGTAGGTAACAAAGATCTTTCCTGTATTCTCAGTGATTACAGAAATTGGAGTACCATTTCCATCCATAAAAGTAACCTTGCTCGTTACGTCTACCCCGTCCTCGAAGCACTTAAGCTTCGACAGCGAGAGGGTGTCGTTAGCGCCATTATCTGCAACCTGTACTGCAAACGCAAACTGCTTATGAGCTGTTTTTCCGGCAATACTGAATTCATACTGTTTCGCCTCTACACTATCAACAATCAATCCCGTTAAGGGGATATGGGTGAGAGTGGGAGTAGACTTATAGGGGGTTACCATAGTTTCCTGACCTGCAAGCTTTTCAAGCACGCCGGTTCCCCCCACCCATTCATATCTGGTTTGGCACTGAACGTTCACCATACCAATACTTCCCGGAGAAATATCGGCATATACTGCAACCGAGTATCGGGCATCCTTTTCTAAAAGAATATGGGAATCTACATAATATTGGGAAATAGTTCTTGCGGGCGCTTTATACACCAGCGAAGAATCGCTCCGTTTGACCGTAAAATAGAAATTCTTGAACGGAACAACAGTGCTTCCCGCAACGTAGAAATCGGGAATAAAGATAAACCCGTCCATAGCTCCTACTGTAAGAATGTACTTTGCTATGAGTACGTTCATTCCGGAAGCAATAGTCCGGTTTGTAAAACCTTCGTCTTTTTGGAAGGTTGGGTTTTTTGGTCCATCCTTTTCCTTTTTACAGGATATGAATAAAGTAGTAAGCATTGCTAATAGTACAAGCTGTTTTTTCATTTCTTATTAGTTTTAAGTTTTGATTTTCAATGTCCAAAATTCTGGTTTTATAATAGAACATTATATATAAAAAGTCAATAGATACCGCAGTATGAGCGGGTGTTAAAATTGATAAATTACTGATTTTTAAACGAGAAAAAACTATGGACAAAGTACAACATTTTGAAATTCCAAGTGATGATGTAGCACGCAGTCGAGCATTTTATGAGACAGCATTTGGCTGGCAAACAAAAGAGTGGCCGATGCCTGACGGCTCAACCTACATTGGTCTCTACACTGGACCAGTTGATGAAAAGAATATGTGGAAGGAGCCGGGGTTTATTAACGGAGGGATGTTTAAGCGAGGTGAAAGTTTCCCGGTGACTAATCAAACTATTGCGATTGTAGTACAAGACATTGATGCATCACTTGCAAAAGTTACTGCTGCAGGAGGTTCAGTTCTTATGGAAAAGAAAGAAATTGGCGGTATGGGCTACTACGCCTACATACAAGATACCGAAGGAAACACTATTGGGGTGTGGCAAGATATTAAAAAGGAAATGTAAAGTATACAAAACCACCACTCTCTCGAGTGGTGGTTTTGGTTATCTATTTACGCCGACGTAATGTCAGTGTTTTCAATTTTACTCATGATTCCGATGACCTCTTCAGGGTACGTTGGCACCACTGAACGGGGGTTATAGGTTTCAAGAATTTTGAGGGTATTTTTCCCTTTGTAATAGTGAGCAGTCTTTTCATTGTGACCACCAAGGTTCTTGGCGATTACTTCGATAGCCTCATCGAAACTATCGAACTTGATCTTCCCGCCACCCCATCCAAAACAGTTGTGTGTATGGGGGATAATGAATTTACACCCGGTAGACTCACGCATGGCCAAACCTGCAATAAGGTACGGGTCAATGCCGTATTTTTCACCAGCAAGCACCATCGCGTTACCATACCCGGCGATCGGAAGATTGAATTTTGCAAAGTACGTATCGATTTTCTTTGCTTTTTGCTCTCGATCTGCCTGAGCCTGGAGCGCCGCTTTGTCCTGCATCTGGTTTGCTACTGCGGTGTCAACTGCCGTGTTAAAGGTGGTAATTGACATACTGGTAGCAAGAAACGGAACAAGAATGAATGCCTTAAAAACCTGTTTTAATTGTGTATGCATAAGTCCCGGTTGAGCTCCGGGGGAACTTCAGTAACGAGTGTCTTCCATCGCTTTCTTTTCAGAAACCAAATGAAAATTGCTCACCAAAAACCTCGATAAGCAACTGCGTACATAGTAGCACATCCTTACCCATTTGTCAATTTTATGCAATGATTTATTTCTTTGTCAAACTAAAAATACCCTTATTTTATAAGGTTATTTTATAGTACATTTCTTTACAGAGTGTCAAAAATAGTGTTTAATTTTGATTCAAAAATCAGTATATTTTAGATAGCAAAAATAGTTACTTCTTCGCTTGCTTCCCTATCCCCTCCACGAGCACCAACACCTGCTCTTTGAGCGAAAATTCCATGTCTCGGTACCGAATCAGTGCCTCTTTTTTGTACTCAACTAATGGCTCTCGCTGGCCATACGCACGAAGCCCCACCGACTGGCGAAGGTGCTCCATGGTATCGATGTGGTCAATCCAGAGCGTATCGGTTGTATAGAGAATAATTCGGCGAACCATATCCCAAAACTGCACTTCGCCAACAAGGTTACTCTTTTCATTAGCGAGCCGTTCGAGTGCCTCACGCTCACCGAGCTCGTAGTACACACTTTGCACATGCGGGATGTCTCCCAAGAGGAGCGCCCGACGGCGACCGTACACGACACTGCGCTGGTGCGCAATCACGTTATCGTACTCGAGTGTGTGCTTGCGGGCATCAAAGTTAAGCCCTTCAATTTTCTGTTGAGCAGATTCAAGCGCGCGGCTAATAAGCCCGCTCTGAATAGGCTGATCTTCAGGAATACCAAAGCGCCCCATCATACTTTTAATGCGTCCGCTGCCGAAAATGCGCATGAGATCATCTTCGAGCGACACATAAAACTGGGTTTCGCCCGGATCGCCCTGCCGACCACTGCGACCGCGGAGCTGGTTATCAATCCGGCGTGCCTCATGCCGCTCGGTACCAATTACAAAAAGCCCGCCGAGCGATTTCACCTCTTCATGCAGCTGCTCATCGTAGGGTGTGCCGCCCAAAATAATGTCGACGCCGCGCCCTGCCATGTTTGTCGCAATCA
>DATIBQ010000056.1:0-6657 GCA_035457445.1 Minisyncoccota bacterium | reverse complement strand
AAGATGAGGCAAAAACTAGGTATGATTTCACTCTCACTGATGAGCACGAGAAGAAATACAACTTGCACTTTGCCAAAGGAAAACCAGGACTATTGACCGGCTCGGTCGTGAAAGTGAAAGGTACTGTCCTCGACAATGAACTTGTGCTCGCAGATGGTTCGAATAGTTCAGATAATACCAGCTTGCAAACAGTTCAAGCAGCAAGTGTCGACTCGATGGGTGATCAGCACACCTTGGCTGTGATGGTAAACTTTAGGAATAATCCAACCCAACCATACACAAAATCAAGCATATACGGAAGGATTTTCAGCAACACCGATTCGACAAACGTCTATTACAAGGAAAGCTCGTATGATCTTACCGGTTTCACTGGAGAGGTTACCGACTGGATCACTATCCCCTACGATGGGCTGAATTGCAGTTCCATGTTGGACACGTGGACTAATGCTGCTAACCAAGCCGCTACTGCCGCAGGGTACAATCTTTCCAACTACAATCGGCACCTATATGTACTCGCCGGAGTCTACGATTGTGGCTGGGGCGGACTTTCGTACGTTGGCGGCAACCCAAGCCGATCATGGGTGGTCGGCACGAGTAATGCAATCATCGATCATGAACTTGGGCACGCGATCGGAATGTGGCATGCATCAAGTTTTTTCTGTGGCACAAAACAGATCGATGCATATATAAACTGCAGCCAGAGCGAATACGGGGATCTCTATGACGTAATGGGTGGTGGTAGTAATGGCAGAAGAAACCAACAAAATGGACCGCATAAGGCTCAACAGGGATGGGTACCACAGCCAAATGTCCAAACAGTTACCACAAGCGGTACATATACTATCGCATCTCTTGAAACAAAAAACAGTGCCGTCCAAGTTTTGAAAATCGCGAAACCGAACACTTCTCAGAATTACTATATCGACTACCGCCAACCATCCGGCTTTGATAGCACTTTGCCGTCAACAATGACTTCAGGAGCAGGCGTACTTATCTGGGGAACAAGTGGCAATACAATGCGCCTCGATTCGATTCCGGGAGACAATGATATTTCAAATTCTGCTCTTTCCGACAGCCGCTCTTTCCAGGATCCTATTAACGGCATCACTATTACCCAGGTGAGCCACACCGCAAGTGAAGTAACACTCCAGGTGACCTTCAGTCCCAGCACCTGCATAAAAGCAAAACCATCAATGAGTGTTTCTCCTCTCAGCCAAACCGGCAGCGCTGGGGAAATGCTCAGGTATACAGTTTCACTAAAGAATAACGATACAGTAGGGTGCGGAACAAACAGCAGTTTTGATTTCTCTGCAACAGGGCTACCGGCCGGCTTTACTGGAACTAGTGCTTCATTATTCTTACCTCCAGGGGCAAGCGGTTCAGTATCGTTTGAGGTCACCTCTCCGACTGGCCTAGCTGAGGGTACCTACCTTTTCAATATCGTTGCACAAGACTACAACGATACTGTGGACTCTCTCCATACTGCTAGTGTCCAAGCAAGTTACAGTGCCTTCACTGACACAATTGCTCCAAAAATCACTATTACCAAACCAGCTGCGGGCGCAACATTTACCAGTAAGAGTAAAATTCAGATTTCTGCTTCGGCAACAGACAGTGCAGGTGTTGCAAAAATGGAGCTTCTCTTCGATAGCAAGGTACTTAAAACATGCAGCTTAACTACCTCATGCTCAGTTACCTATAGCCCATCTCCTTTTGTAGCCGGCAGTCACGTTATTACTGCAACCGCAACTGACAAGGGTGGCAACAAAGGATCAGTGAACGTTTCAATTACCCTAAGTCCAGGTAGCGGAAACCGCTAATACTAGCTTAAATAAAAAAACCGGCGGTATATGCCGGTTTTTTATTTTACCCCCGCCCACTTTTTGAGCTCCTCGTATTTCACTTCCCCGCAGAGCCAGGCTTTTGTTTCGCTATTGTAGTAGAAGGGTACGCCACCGCACTCGTCTTGTGCATCAAACTGTTTGATGCGCTCCATGTTTTCTTTGTTGTGCCACACTTCTTTACGCTCTAACTGTACGCCGCATTCTCTTACAAGCTTATCAGAGAGCTTTCGCATCCCTTGGCAAATCGGGCACTCAAGCCCATAGAATTCGTATAACATCTGCAGAGTATAACAAAAACCGCCAACTGGCGGGTTTTTGCTACTTTTCTTTGGTGATTCGGGAGAGACGAGCCTTTTTGCGGCTGGCAGTATTTTTCTTCAAAATTCCCTTCTTGGTAGCTTTGTCGATAGCACTGTACGCTGCAGCAACTGCCTTCTTTGCTTCGGTGAACTTCTTATCGTGGACAAGTTTTTCTACCTTTTTTACCTCTTCTTTCATAACCTTCTTGCGGCGGTCGTTGACTGATTTGCGGCGGTCCGAAACCCGGAGCGCTTTTTTTGCTGATCTGGTGATTGGCATAGTGGGCAAACTATACCAAACATGCCCAAAATCTGCAATATTTGGTATAGTTTGCCCATGATTGCGCTTATTAAGGGTATCGTGACCGATAAAGAAGACCGTGGCATCATTGTCGACACCGGCAGCATTGGCTACTTTGTTTCAGTCCCCGAGCACACCAAAGAAGTGCTGGCTGTTGGTGAGCAAGTTACCCTGGTAACCCACCTCGTTATCCGCGATGACTCGCACGACCTGTACGGTTTTGAATCAAAACCTGAGCGAGAATTGTTTTTGATGCTCTTCTCAGTTTCGGGTGTTGGTCCGCGCACTGCACTCCACATTTTAAGTTCATTCCCCCTCCCCCGGCTCATCAGCACCATACAGAATGGCAGCGGCAAAGAGCTCTCGCTCGTCCCCGGCATTGGCAAAAAAACGGGAGAAAAAATCGTTCTTGAACTGAAAGAGAAGATGAAACTTTTTGCTCCGGAGATCACCGCGAGCGAGGTGAACCACGATGTGTACGAAGCGCTCGTTGCTCTGGGCTATAAGGATTATAAAATCCATGAAGCGCTGCAGGGTATCAATAAGGATATATCTACACAGGCGCAAATAAAAGAAGCATTGCAGATTTTAGGGAAATAATCCTTCGGCAAGCTCAGGATAAATGTATGCCAGAATTACCAGAAGTTGAAACTACCGTCCAAGGGCTCCGTAACACTGTGGTTGGGCTCACGATTAAAGACGTATGGACCGATCTCGCCTCTACTGATAAGCGCAACACTGAAAGTGTTAAAAATCCAAAGTACTTTACAGAGTTTAAGAAAAAAGTAACCGGGCAAAAAATCGTACGTGCCGAGCGACGAGCAAAAAATATTTTGCTTTTCTTAAAAAACAACACCGTCATTCTCATTCATATGAAGATGACTGGTCACCTGCTCTACGGGTTGTATGCACACGATAAAAAGAAGAATGTCTGGATTCCTGACCCAAAAGAAAAAAACGAAGCGCTCCGTGACCCATTCAACAAATTTTTGCGCGTCGTGTTTACCTTCACCAACGGCAAGCACCTGGTTTTTAGCGACTTGCGTAAATTTGGGAAAATCACCCTCCTCGAGGAGGCAGAAAAAATACATGACACAAAACATTTGCAAGGTATTGGTCCCGAACCGCTCAACAAATTATTTACTGAAACCCTATTTACTACTCAGCTCCTGCGCCGACCACGAGCAAAAATAAAACAAGCGCTCATGGATCAATCGCTCATTGCCGGTATTGGAAATATTTATTCTGATGAAGCACTCTGGTTGGCTGGCATCCACCCACTCTCGCCTGCTGCAGCTATCCCAAAAGAAAAAATGAAAGCACTGTATAGAGCAGTGCAAACCGTACTTACAAAAGGTATCGACTTTGGTGGAGACTCGATGAGCGACTACCGCGATATTTATGGCAACCGCGGAACATTCCAGAATGCCCACAACGCGTACCGCCGCACCGGAAAGCCATGCACTAAACGCGGCTGTAGCGGGACCATTGCGCGAGTTGTTGTCGGCGGGCGAAGTGCACACTTTTGCGGCACACACCAAAAGCTCTATACTTAGCCTATGACCGACTTCAAGTGGTTTATCGTTATATTTGTTTTTCTGTGGCTGGTGTGGGCAGTTACCGGCGGTCCGGCGCGCTATGAAAACAAGACAAACCAATTTATTGAAGAACCTTCTGCTCCGGGCGATCGTGGCGATATCTACAACCTAGAACAACTAAAAGCCCGGCAGCGTTAGCGATTAAGTATTTGAAATAGCGCTACTGCTCCGGCAGCAGCAACATTTAACGACTCCTTTTCGCCAGCCATCGGAATTTCAGCAATAACATCTACTGCGGTAAGTACTGTGGTATTGAGTCCTGTCACTTCATTCCCGAGCACGAATGCAATATTCCCCCTTGCTTCCACCTTCCGATAATTCACTGAACGCGCATCTTGCTCGATTGCAATACTCGTATATCCAGCCGCTTTTAGTTTTTTAAGTACTAGTCCAATACGGGCAGTGTGCTCCCAAGGAATTGTTTTCTCTGCCCCGAGTGCCGTCTTAGCGATTTCTTTATTTATTTTGCCAAATACATTAACTGGCTGCGGTGTATAGCCGGTGAGTATAATATGTGTTACCCCTGCCGCATCGGCAGTGCGAAAGAGCGAGCCCACATTGTGCGCACTTCTGATACTATGGAGTATCAGCACGATTTCTGATTTTATTGATTTCACAGTGCTTGCATGGTATAGTTTTTCGGCATTTTTTCAAGTGTTTAAAACGCGTCCATAGCTCAGTCGGTAGAGCAGCTCCCTTTTAAGGAGACGGTCGCAGGTTCGAATCCTGCTGGACGCACAAATACGAAGTATTGTGCGTCTAAGCGAGCAACCTGCGTTGCTCGCGTGCAGGATTCGAACGCCGGAGCTATGTCTGCCAGCAGGCAGACAAGCGAGGCGGTGCCCAGACAAATTTGCTGCAGCAAATTTAGTCGCGGGAGAAATTCCTGCTGGACGCACAACATTGACACTCCACCCATTTTTTTTGTACCGTTATCAAAAAACCAATCATGAAAATAATATACCTTTTTGCCTTTGAGCCACCTCCACTAGCGCTTATTGGGTACGTGGTCATTATGTCAGCAATCATCCTCCTTATCGCTGAGTGGGGAAAAATTACAAAAAACTTTAAACTATTTTTCAAAAAGAAAATGTAAGAAAACTAAAATGCCGAACCTTAACAGGTTCGGCATTTTTATGTCTTAGTGCACTTTTGCAATAAGTGATAGAGCGGTACTAAGTGTAATACCAAGTGCAATAAACCACCATGAGCGCTTTTCATACTTCGCGTGACCGCTAAAATGGAACTCAGCAATGATAAACGCATAGGCAAAGAGTGTCACTAAATCAATTATCCGCTCGTTTTCGTGAAAAATCTCTGAACCAAGGAAACCGGTACCAACACCAAGCGTGATACCTGCAAGTGCCGTGCCAACCACCCAGCCCCAGCGAATGTGCATGGTAGAAAACGCAGCAACAAGCGCCGATTGGCGAAAAATTTCGTGGAGCACAACACTTCCGGCAAAGATAATACCCGCAGCAGTACCGCCGATTTCAAATGTTTCAAATATCGAAAAACCATCGACTGCCGGATGTAGGATATTTGCTGCAAACAGCACGATGAGCGCAACAGTATCGATTGGCGAATCGCCCGCATGTGTGTGATGTCCATGAAAGTGATGCGCAGTTTTTTTTGCAAGAAACACTGCAAGTGCCATTACTGCAACTGCCTCCAAAAGCAAGAACGGGGAATCGACAAGTTCTCGTGCAATAAAAAAAATAAATACCAGCAAAAAGCCGGTAATTATCGCACGAAGGTTTTCAGCATGGAGGTGAAGAAAAGATTTCATAATTGCAAATTAGTTGCGTTTGAGTATACTGGAACCAATGAAGAAGTCAACCAATTTCGCTACCCTTTTACAAGAGCATGCGTTAAAAATAACCCCCCTGCGTCTAAGAATTCTTGAGGTACTCGACACTACCACAGTGCCACTCTCTATTGAAGCACTCCAGAAAAAACTGCGCGGTAAAGGAAATATAGTTACCCTCTACCGGGCACTCGCCTCGTTTGAAGTAACAGGAATTGTACAGGCACTTACGTTAAAAGATGCAACTCGCTACCAGCTTGCAACAATACATCAGCACCACATCATTTGCCGCGACTGCGGCACGATTGAAACAATCCCTTTTTGTATAGAAAAATTAGAGCGCGGCGCATTGAAAAAATCAAAAAAATTTAAGCTTATAGCAGACCACAATTTAGAATTTTTTGGCACTTGCAGGAAGTGCACCTAAACGGTAGGCTACAGTTGTATGACTAAAAAAATTCTCATTGGGCTCGGCATTGCACTAGTGATTATTGGATTCTTCGTGTTCCTCTACCAGCAATCAAATAAACCGGGAAAGCTCGACACCTTCGCGACATGTATTAAAGATTCGGGCGCACGATTCTTTGGCGCGTGGTGGTGCCCGCACTGTCAAAATCAAAAAGCGCGATTTGGTCGATCAGCAAAACTGCTCCCCTACATCGAGTGTTCAACTCCTGACCGCAAACAAATTGAAAACTGCACCACTGAAGGCATTACCGGATACCCAACCTGGAAGTTTGCCGACGGCTCGGTAGAGAAAACCGAAATGGAACTCGCCGAGCTCGCCGAAAAAACACAGTGCGTACTC
>DATIBQ010000055.1:0-3288 GCA_035457445.1 Minisyncoccota bacterium | reverse complement strand
TTCAGTACCTGGTTCATGCCGCGGGCTTCCATACCTTCAATAATGCCGCGTTTTGCAGAAATTGAGCCGGTAACATCACCCATAAATTTATCAGGAGTTACCACCTCAACTTTCATCATCGGCTCCAAAATAACTGGTCGTGCTGCTTTACACGCATCCTGCACTGCCATCGAAGCGGCGATTTTAAACGCCATCTCGTTCGAGTCGACTTCGTGGTACGAGCCGTCCCAGAGATCAACAGATACGTTCACCATTTTAAATCCGGCAAGCACACCGCGATCTAAGCCCTCGCGGAAGCCTTTTTCACACGCCGGAATGTACTCCTGCGGAATCGCACCTCCCTTAATGGTGTTTACAAACTCAAAGCTCTCTACCCGCTTTGTATTTTTTGGAAGATCCTTTGGATCAACCGAAAGATCCATTGGTTTGATTTTAATTTTTACGTGCCCGTAGTTGCCGCGACCGCCCGACTGCTTAATGTATTTGCCTTCAGCATCAGCAGGTGCAGTAATTGTTTCGCGGTACGCTACCTGCGGTTTGCCGACGTTTGCTTCAACATTAAACTCGCGCTTCATGCGATCAACAATGATTTCAAGGTGGAGCTCTCCCATGCCGGCGATAATCGTCTCTGTTGTTTCAGGGTCGGTTGAAACTCTAAGTGTTGGATCTTCATCAACTAAACGGCTGAGCGCAAGTCCCATTTTTTCCTGGTCAGCTTTTGTTTTTGGCTCAATGCGGAGCGAAATAACCGGTTCAGGGAAGATGATGCGTTCAAGTATGATTGGGCTCGCTTCATCGCAGAGCGTGTCGGAGGTTTTAGTATCCTTCAACCCTACCGCTGCCGCAATTTCTCCGGCAAACACTTTCTTCACCTCCTCACGCTCATTTGCCTGCATGCGCACAATGCGACCGATACGTTCTTTGTTTCCGGTACGCGGATTGTACACATACGAGCCTGCCTCGAGTGTTCCCGAGTACACACGGAAGAATACGAGCTGCCCGACGAACGGATCCGCCATCAGTTTAAATGCGAGAGCTGAGAATGGCTCACTATCAGCTGCCTTTCGTTCAACCGGCTCTTCGGTGTCAGGGTGAATACCTTTCATTGGTGGGATATCGAGCGGAGACGGAAGGTAGTCAACCACCGCATCGAGCACCAGCTGCACACCCTTGTTTTTGAGTGCGCTGCCGCAAAATACCGGGAAGATATCGTTTGCAATCACTGCTTTGCGGAGTGTTTTTTTGAGTACTTCAAGCGGTGGCTCGTTACCCTCGAGGTATGCATTCATCTGAGCATCATCATGCTCAACAATGCGCTCAACAAGTTCTGCGCGGTATTTTTTTGCCTCTTCGAGCAATTCTGCAGGCACTTCTTTTTCTATCACCTGGTTCCCCATTTCGCCTTCAAAGAAGTATGCCTTCATCTTTAAGAGATCTACTACTCCCTCGTGCTTGTCTTCCAACCCAATTGGAATTTGCATCCGCACTGCTTTTTTTGAAAGCCGTTCGAGAATGGTTTTGTATGAGTGCTCAAACGATGCACCGGTACGGTCGAGCTTATTCACAAAGCAGATGCGCGGCACCTGCGCCTCATCGGCATAGCGCCAGTTTGTTTCAGACTGCGGCTCTACTCCTGCCACGCCGTCAAACACCACCACGGCGCCGTCGAGTACGCGAAGACTGCGCTTTACTTCAACCGTAAAGTCGATGTGTCCTGGAGTATCAATAATGTTAAACCGGTACTGTTTGCTTTTATCACCCGCTGTGTACGTAGGGATCCAAGTACAGGTTACCGCAGCAGCAGTAATGGTAATGCCGCGCTCGCGCTCTTGTTCCATCCAGTCGGTTACTGTTTCGCCCTCGTGCACTTCGCCGATTTTATGGCTCATGCCGGTGTAGTAGAGCACGCGCTCTGAGGTTGTTGTTTTGCCCGCATCAATGTGGGCGATAATGCCGAAGTTTCGGACTTTTTCTAAGGGGTAGTCTCTGTTCATAAATAATTACTAGAAATAAAAAAGACTGCTGCCAGCCGTAGAGGATACTATATAAGGGATTACCTGGTTTTGCAAATTAGAGTAGGCAGAAAAAAACCCCAACCGAAGTCGGGGTTCGTACTAATCAAATACCATGAACCATTAAACCTTATCCTATGAAAGCTTCATTGTATACCCAGGGCTTCTATAAAGTCAATACCCCTCAAAAAAGAGGGGTATTGGGGATAAACCTAGTCTATAAAATAATTACCACGTGAAGTGGGCAAAGGCTTTGTTTGATTCAGCCATTTTGTGGGTGTCTTTCTTCTTTTTTACGGCGTTTCCTTCACCTTTTGCAGCCTGGCTAAGCTCGTCGGCAAGTGCCACTGCTGCCTTTACCCCTTTACGGTTGCGCGTACTCTCAATAATCCAGCGCATCGCAAGCGCAGTGCGGCGCTCAGGGCGGACTTCGCGGGGCACCTGGTAGTTGGCGCCGCCAATCCGGCGCGAGCGAACCTCAACAAGCGGACCAGCATTTTTAAGTGCAGCGTCAAAGACCTCGAGCGGGTTTTCAACCTTCTCTTTTTCCTTCAACACCTCAAGGGCATTGTAAACAATCGTCCGAGCGGTGTTCTTTTTGCCGTCTTGCATAATAGAGTTGATAAACTTCTCAAGCTTCACCGAGCCATAACGCATATCTTCTCCTACTATATTTCTGTTTTTTACTGGTCGTCGCATGATTTACCCTCCTAAATTTTTAGGAATATAACGTTATTTATTATTTTTTCTGGTAACAATTTCATAAAAATTTTGGCGGGTTAATTATTTCTTAGCTTCCTTTGGGCGCTTTGTTCCGTAGAGCGAACGCGATACACGCCGCTTGTCGATACCCTGGGTGTCGAGCACACCGCGCACAATGTGGTAGCGTACTCCGATCAAGTCTTTTACGCGACCGCCGCGGATCATTACCACCGAGTGTTCCTGCAAGTTATGTCCAATACCCGGAATATATGCCGTTACTTCTTGGCTATTCGTGAGGCGAACGCGGGCGATTTTTCGGATTGCTGAGTTTGGCTTCTTTGGAGTGGTAGTACTTACTTTTACGCACACCCCGCGCTTAAACGGTGCTGGGTAGAAGACGGGCTTGTTTTTAATAGCATTAAAACCACGCGAAAGTGCCACCGCTTTTGATTTGCGTTTTGGTTTTGACCGCTTATTGCGGATGAGCTGATTGAGTGTTGGCATCTTTAAATAAAAACGAGGCAGAAAGCCTTGTGAGCGTTATCGTAATACAGGTGTGAATAAATTGCAAGCA
>DATIBQ010000054.1:0-4029 GCA_035457445.1 Minisyncoccota bacterium | reverse complement strand
AAGTACGAGCTCCTGCCCGCCGATAGTGTTCATCTCTTCTCGAATGATACGAATAATATTGTTAAAGACTCTCAGTCCGAGAGGTAAAAGTGCATACACCCCTGCCATTTCTTTATATATGTACCCGCCCCGAATAAGCAGTTGTGCATTTTTAGAAACCTCGTCAGTAGGATTCTCCCGTTTTGTCTTGGTAAATAGCTCCGTTTGGCGCATAGGTATTCCCATAATCGCATAAAAACAATAATAAAAAAAGAGAATATACTTTGTTTGCTTTTTATATAAGAAATGGTATATTTCAAGCCTCGTTAATAATTAATTAAGGAGGGACGAAACGAGCCCTTCTGCCGCAGAAACGATATGCAATTTAATGTAACTACCATGTTTGAAGCAGGTGCGCACTTTGGGTATTCAAAAACCCGCCGCCACCCAACCGTTGTTCCCTACCTCTTCGGTAGTAAGAACGGTATCGATATTATTGATATAGAGAAAGTACACCCCCTGCTTGAAAAAGCCGCTTCAGTACTTGCCGACCTTGGCAAAGCCGGAAAAACGGTGCTTTTTGTGGGCACCAAGGCCGAGGCAAAGGGCGCTGTTGAATCAGTCGCTGTTGCGCTCCGCCAGCCGTTTGTCACCGAACGCTGGATTGGGGGCATTCTCACTAACTTTCCTGAAATCAAGAAACGCATTCAGAAACTCGAGGAAATGAAAGAGAAGCGTGCAAACGGTGAGTACGATAAGTACACAAAAAAAGAGAAAATTCTTTTGAACCGTGAACTTGACCGCTTGAATAAATATTTCAGTGGATTAGTTGGTATGATGAAGCTCCCCGATGCGATTGTAGTTGTTGATACTAAAAAAGAGCATATTGCCGTAACAGAAGCAAAAAAGATGGGACTTACGGTGATTGGTATCGGCAATACCGATTGTTCAGTAAAGAGCGTACACTACCCTATTGTTGCAAATGACGGCTCACGTTCGAGTATTGAGCTGGTTCTTGATATACTCAAAGCTGCTTACGAGCAGCAATAACCAAATAACAAACTCAAATCAAACTATGATCACCACCGAGCAAGTTAAAACATTACGAGACCAGACCGGCGTGTCGGTTATGCAGTGCAAGAAAGCACTTGAGGAAACAAACGGCGACTTAGAGAAAGCGCTCGTTATACTCCGTAAGAAGGGAACAGAGATTGCTGCAAAAAAAGCCGATCGTTCAGCTGCTGACGGCTTGATTGTTACCCGAGCAGCAAACGGTAAAGCACTCACCCTAATTCTTAACTGTGAGACTGACTTTGTTGCTCGCAATGAAGGATTTGTTGTGCTTGCAAACACCCTTGCCGATATTGCGGTACAAGAAGGAGCCGCCGCTGCGCAAGAGAAAGCCCCTGCACTTATTTCTGATGTCGTCCTAAAAATTGGCGAGAACATTCAACTCGGTTCGATTGATGAACTTGCTGGTCCAGTGGTGAACTTCTACACCCACCACACCGGCAAAGTTGGTGCGGTAGTAGTGCTCAGTGTCGGCACTGAAGCACTGGCAAAAGATATTGCGATGCACATTACTGCCATGAAGCCGACGTACCTTTCTGAAGCCGACATTCCTGCATCTGCAAAAGAGAGTGTGCTTGAGGTGTTCAAAAAAGAGGTTGATGAATCGGGCAAGCCTGAGGAAGTAAAAGCAAAGATGCTTGAAGGCAAAATTGCTACCTACTTTAAAGAACAAACCTTACTGGATCAGCCTTTTTTCAAGGATGGGGATAAATCAATCGCGCAACTCTTGAAAGATAACGGTAATGCCGCTATCATTACCTATAGGCTCTACACCGTAGGCTAATTATGTTACTACTTACTGTTTCTTTTGTTTTTTTGGCGCTCTGCCTCTACGTTGCACTCTCTTATCGTGCGTGGCAGATGCAACAGGGGCTTGTTACCCTACACACTACCCCAGAACAAACCACTCGAGCAGCAGTGAGAGTGTTGTCACACAAAGCTGAAGCTTTTTTGAAAGCTGCTCTCCATGTGTGCGTATACTATGCTCTTGAAATAGGAAAACTCGCCAGTAACGAGGTAAAGTCCTGGGTGTTTAAAGCATTCCCCCGCTTGAAAATTGCCCTTACCGAGAAAGACAAACTCACCGGTTTGTACCACGGTCCGGCATCGTTTTTTTTGGCGAATGTTTCCGAGTATAAAACAGAGACTGTTCGCACTCCCCAGCAGCGCCGAAAGGTATTATAGTTGCAAAGAATGTTTTCTTCCGGCATACTTGCCCTTGGTTTTCAGTGAAAAAAGCAATAGAGTGCCGCTTTAGCTCAGTTGGTAGAGCAACGCTTTTGTAAAGCGAAGGTCGTCAGTTCAAGTCTGACAAGCGGCTCAATGTACTAAACCCTTAATTTTTCTTTCACCTTTTCTGTGACAGCTTCGATTCTCCAGTCTAATTTAATAGGGTTGTAGTATTGTATGAAATTTCTGCCTTAAGCGTTTTTTGCTGTTCCTGTTTTATAAACTCCTTTGGCAGGAGGGACTCAACCGCTTCAACAGTATTAAAGCCATTGTAGGTTTTACCGTTTACCACGAGCACTGGCAATGGATCAGCAATTTTGTAAATTAAACGAAGTGCGCGGATGGTAGAGAGATCGAGGTTGTAGTCAAACGAGTAAATGTGTACATCGGGATATTTTTCTCGAATGGCATCGAGCACGTACCCCTGCTTTACACAATCATCACAGTCATCTTCGGTACTATAAAAGTAAAAAATAGTGGTGAGCGGTGTTTTGCAGCGCTCACTCACCCGCTTCTTCAACAAAAAATCCTTCACCTCCAAAATAGAGTACTGCTTTTTGAGGAGCAAGATTTCGTCTTGCGCATTTGCGCTCTGCTCGCTGAACGAGATTTTACTCGCCAAACTGCCGAGCTCTTCCGAAGTAACCGTTCGGTTTAAATCCTGACATGAAAGTTCTTGGAGAAGCGAGAAGTCAGTTTCAGATGAAAGGATGTCGGTAGCAACTTTATTTTGAATATTTCTGATTTCAGCAATGCGCTGCTGGCTAAAGTACGAGCTCACGTACCATGAAATGGCAAACACCCCGCAGGTGAGAATAAAAACAAATACATATTTCGTACCTCTTCCCATATTATAACTCTATCGCCACTTCGGTTTTTGGGCAGTGATACTGTTCCATACTGCCTTCATAAGCCAGAGCGGTGTAAGAATACTATACACAACCATATACGGAATAAGATACCAGCTTACCATGTTTCGCTCGCGCGCAAGGCGATACCCTTGAATGACACTGAGGATAACAAAACAGTAGAGCACGGTACTCACCAGTGCTGTCGCCCGAGTATTCATAAAAAAGAGATCAAAGTGCGGCAGGTGGAACGATGACGAAATACCTACCGTGTTAATCTGCACCATTTTTTCATAGGCAGAAACACTGGTGTGATAAAGTAGGCTTAAAAAAATGTAGATAATTGTTGCAATTGAAATGATGCCCGAGGGAATCGTAAACATCGAAAAATTACCATACTTTTTTCTAAAAATAACATACCGGTAATCAATAACGTTCTGTATAAAACCGTAGATCCAGCGGAGCCGCTGTCGGAATAGTTTACCAACCGTATTAGGTGCAACAGTATATACCTGCGCCAGGTGACAGTGTTCAATCTTCATATGGTTCACCTGCATCCGAAATGCGATCTCAGCATCTTCCGTATTATGCGCCTTTCTAAATTTTCCAATGCGCTCGAATACCTCGCGCCTAAATACAGAAAAGGGTCCCGGGGTTACATGGATAGCATTCAAAAACGAGAGCATCTTTTTTATGTAGAGACTCATGTTGTACTCAACCCGCTGTATCGATTGCAGTATATTTTTTGGCTGGTTGATGATAATTGAAGGCGCCACTGCCATAACCTCAGGATGTTCTTGGAAGGTATAGAGCATCCGCTTGAGCGCATCAGGAGCAACAAAGGAATCGGCATCTAAGCAAGTGATAAACATCGCTTTTGTTTGATCAATCCCGTAGTTTA
>DATIBQ010000053.1:0-6523 GCA_035457445.1 Minisyncoccota bacterium | reverse complement strand
AGAATGCGCAGGAAGGTTTCAATCCCCCGCTCTTGCACCGAGAGGTAGAACGACATCACGAAGACGAGGATAATATTTACCACCCCGCCAAACGTGCCGCCAATAACCGAGGTAAACCCTGCCGAAAAAGTAACCGCCAAGCTCTTAATATTGCCGAGCAAGTCAGCAAATGAGCCCTTCTGTGAAATGGTCGTTACTAGCTGCGTTGCTCCTTCAATCGATTGTGAATCAAGGTTCGATGACGGCAAGTACTGCGAGATGAGGCTCAATACCCCCGAAAGCTCGCGGAAGATAATAGGAACAAATGCATAGAAAATAGCGAATAAAATAAGAATAGAAATGGTGTAAATAATCGAAACTGAGAGCGTGCGTCGTAGCCGGTAGCGGGAGAGATACCGCACCCCAGATTCAACAAACGAGGCAATGACGATCGCTACCAAAATAAGAATGAGAATATCTCGAATTAAGAATAAGCCATATATTGCCAGAGCAATGAGGAACAGCCGGACAAATGTATCGCTTGAAACGCGGATGGTTTTAAGAGAATCCATAACCCTATCATACACAGGGGCACCCCCAAGAACAAGCTGCGCCTATTGGAGTTTTTCAGTAAACCAGGTATGGAGCTCGGCAAGCGCAATACGTTCCTGGCTCCCGGTATCACGATTACGCACCGTTACTGATTCGTCGGTCAGCGTGTCAAAATCAATAGTTACGCAAAATGGTGTGCCAATTTCATCTTGGCGGCGGTAGCGCTTACCAATGTTACCGTTATCATCCCAGGCAACTGCGCCAAATACTTCCTTTAGCGATCCATGAATAAGTTTTGCTTTTTCAACTAGTTCTGGTTTATTTTTAAGGAGTGGCGACACGCAGATTTTTACCGGCGCAATTTTGGGTGGTAGTTTTAAATAGACACGCTTCTCGCCGTTATCGAGCTCTTCCTCGCAATAGGCACTCACGAGTACGGCAAGTACGGCACGCTCAACACCAAAGGTAGGCTCAATAACGTGGGGTACAAATTTCTGCTCTCCTTCTTCTGAGTACTCGAGCGAAACTGTCGAGTGCTGCATGTGCTGCTTCAAATCAAAGTCGGTTCGGTATGAAATACCAAAGAGCTCTTTTTGTCCGAACGGAAAATCAAATTCAAAATCGGTACTGCTCTTCGAGTAGTGTGCTAGCTCGTCGGCACCTTTGGTAATTTCGTGTACTCTATCCATCGCCAGCCCGATAGTTTGCATCCACTCCACCATTTCATCTTTCCAGTAGGTAAAATATTTTTCCCAGTGAGTTTCTTGGATAAAATATTCGATCTCCATCTGTTCAAACTCGCGCGAGCGGAACACAAAATCACGCGGAGTAATTTCATTCCGAAATGCCTTACCAATTTGTGCCATACCAAAGGGCAACTTTGGGTGAAAGGTATCGATAATATTTTTAAAATTCACAAACATCCCTTGGGCAGTTTCGGGGCGAAGGTACACCGTTGCCGATGAATCCTCAACTGCACCAGCTTGGGTTTTAAACATCATATTGAATTGCCGCGCCTCGGCAAATGCTTCTTTAGTTCCACAAGTAGGGCATTCATTAGAATCGAGCTGATCTTCTCGGAAACGAGACTTGCACTTCTTACACTCCACCATCGGATCAGAGAATCCTGCCACATGCCCGCTCGCCTCCCACACTTTTGAGTTCATTAAAATTGCTGCGTCAATTTCGTACATATCATCACGACCGAGCACAAACTTTTTGCGCCATGATTCTTTTATATTATTTTTGAGGGCGACACCGAGCGGACCAAAATCCCAGGTACCGGCAAGTCCGCCATAAATTTCAGATCCGGGAAAAATAAAGCCGCGGCGCTTGGCGAGTGAGACGATTGTTTCTAGTGTAGGCAGTTCCATAGTAGTTACGGTGCTACCACCCCGTCGGCTATTTCTCCTAACAGGAGATTGTCGATCCGGGTGGTAAGCGCAGGCACGCTTAGTTGTAGCAGGCTGCTGGTAACACTGTCAACGCCCGACACACCCCCTTCATTTGTGAGGGTAAGATCACTACCCACCTGCGAGCGTGAAGGAGTAACTGAAACCTGGAATGAAGCGCTCCGCGACTGTGCAACGCCGACCGATTGCGGAATAGTGCCGATGCGCCAGCGAACTGTTCGAGACTCCTGTTCAAAAGTAACCGCTTCATTCGTTGGCGACACCACGCCTGCCCAGGCAACGTAGAACGGCAAGGTTGCAGTTGCCTGAGCATTTTGCACCGCTACATCACCCGGGCGAACTGTCCAGGTAATGGTATAGGTTGTTGTTTGATCTGCGCGTGGCGGTACTGGACCGTTGTTTTTAATTGGTCCTGTTTTATAGCTGTTACTAGCCGCAAAATTGATAGAGCCAATAAACCGAACGGTGAGCTTATCAATCGCATCAACGACACGGTCCTCAAACCCCGACTCGGACGCTCGCCCGCGAATTGAGAGTGCCAGGGTAATATCACTCGCCCGACGACCAACCGCCGCATCAACTGTTTTAAATGAGAACGGAAACTGCCCGCTCGCCCCCGGGGCAAGGCTTTCAAAATTAGTAGTCGTGCCGCTATTCCATACAATTGCTTTTCGTTTTGAATCGTAAAATCCGCCCGTTGAACGAATTGATGATTCATCGAGCGCTACTCCTGAAATAGCAAGCACTATCTCAGGACCAACCAGCTGTTCTTCTAAATTATTATTCCACTGCACGTACCCTGAAAGTTCTGTCCCTTTTTCAACCGCAACCACGCTGCCGACCCGATCGCCGAGCGTAATATGTCCTTCAAGAAATGCACTCTCAAGCGCAATAGTGTGGAGTGCAGAACTGTACACCACCGAAAATTTGGTTGGATTCTCAGCGTCTTGTGCACCGGTATACACCCGAAACGATTTTTCTTCTCCGCTCTGCCCACCCGCAATGCCTTCAATGGTAATTGCTTTTGGTGATCCTTTCGTGAGTGCTGCGAGCGACCATACATTATTTCCTGAAATAGGGGCAACGCTTGAAGATTGATACTTAAATCCTGTCGGATAATCGATTTTTAAAATCATATCTTTATTTGCCTGCTCGGCAATAAGTTCGGTTTGAATGGTAAACGTTACTGGCTGATTTGCTGGTACTGTTTTTGGACCATCAATGGTGAGATTCACTGGTGAAGAGCTGATGGAAACAGCGAGGGTACCCTCTTTTACAAACGGCGTATTCGAGTTTGGTAGCCGATACTCGAGGCGCGCCTTAATGGTTCGCTCGGTTCCCTGTTCGCCGTAGAGCACTGCTTCGAATGATTCACTTTTCGCTTTTCCGGCAGGTACTGTTCCCAAGTCTTTGCGAATTCGAATTACCTCTGCGCCGGATGCATCGAGTGAACCTTTAGGGTATTCAATAGTGAGTACCGCTTCCAGCAGTGCAACTGCATTTCGATTCGCTACCTCGACTGCTACCGGCAACGATTCTCCGCCCGCAATAAACGAGTTTCCGAGAATGGTAACATCAACATTTTTTGCCGAAAGGGTGTTGCCGCCCCGAAGCACTGCGTAGCCGAGCACGAACATCGAGAGTACTAAAAAAATAATTGAGAACAGAAAAAACTTTCGATAACTTCCCAGTATTTGCTTTTTTTTAGATTTTGGAATTGTCGGCGTACCGCTCCCCCAGGTTGACTGTACACTTGTTTTTATGGGACGCAAAATACCAATACGGCGTTCAGGCAAGCCGCTTTGGTCGCGAGCATAGAGTTTTTTCTGGAGCTCGGCAATGTGATCGAGTTTGCCATCATCGGGCATACGTTACAGAGTATAGCATTTACAAATGCGATGCTTTGAATGCTTCGTGTGCGCGTTCAATCAGTATTTTGTTTGATGCTTCATCTATACGCGCCAGCGCCTCTGCAAGTGTTCCGCTCGTTGCTATATGTACCGCTGCATCCTGCTCGAGGTACCCTAGAGCAGAGAGCATGCGCACCACTGAAATTGTGTCTAAAAATTTTCGCTCAACCACAGAGAGCGCTCGCTCGCGAATCAAAGCTGTAAATTCTGCTACATGTACAAACAGTGCCTCGTGCGGTTCTTCGCCCTGGCACAAACGATTGAGCACTTCAAGTGTGCGCCCATACAGGCGCCGCACCGGCAACGGAAGTGAAAATGGCAAGTCATCAAGCGAACGAGCGGCAATAATGCGCCACACCGCTCTGCCCTGCACTACATCGAGCGCCACATGGGCATAGAGCGCCAAATGCCCGCGCAACTTTGACTGCTCACGCCTGAGCGACTGTGCCGTAGCAGTTATCCGACCAAGATCTTTGGTAAAAATATGGAAAAGCGTGTTTGCCTCCCCCGCATCGCTCGTGTGGAGAATGAAGCCCTCCGTGTGATGAATCTCATGCATAGTAGAGTAATAATCAAGCTTCAATAAACAATAATCAAAAAGCGTTACTGCTTTTTAAGCTCGATAGAAATATCTTCTCCTTCAGTAAAGATAATTTCTTCTGCTGCGACTGCTTTTTTGAGTTCTTCTTCAAACAGCACAACGGTTTCTTTGTATGCAGCCGAGAGTGAAAGGGCTATACGATCTTTTGGTTGTAAATTTTTTTCTTTGCGTTTATCTTGCACCGCGCGGATGAGTTCGCGGAGATTTCCTTCGGCTTTGAGTTCAGAAGTTATATGTGTGTCTAGTGATACTTCTCCTTGCCGTATATGTTTTACATTTAGCTCATCTTTTATAATTTCCTGATACAGCTCGGAAAGAAGAGTGGGAATAAAAAAGGTAGCGAGCGGTTGACGAACTGGAATATTCTCTTTTTTTCTGAGCATGTTTCCGGTGGTACAGTAATCACGAACTGTTTGCATTTCTGCAAGTGTCTCTACACTAAAGGCGTTTCCTTTCGGCCACTCTGCTACATGCACACTTTCTGCATCGGATTCATTTCGTAATTTTTGCCAGAGATCTTCGGCAGTAAACGGCGCAAATGGTGCCATAACTTTTGCGAGTGTTTTTAATACTATATACAGCGTTTGCTTCGCTCCCCTGTCTCCTTCCTTTATACGTTCGCGCGAGCGGCGCAGGTACCAGGTTGAAAGATCATCCACAAAATCACGGAGTGCACGTACTGGTTCAAATAGTTTAAAGGTATCCAGATTCTCGGTACAGAGTGCAATAAACTGGTTTAGCCGAGCAGTAATCCATACATCAAGTACATGTACTGGTTCGTAGTTTTCTGCATCAACTTCAAATGATGGGTCACGATAGAGCTCATAAAACGAAAGTACGTTGTACGTTAGGTTAAAGACTTTTTTCACCAGTTCATCAACTGTTTTCTCGTCATAATTTTTTGAGTCCCCCGGCTGGTTGACTGAGTACATCCACAGGCGCAACGCATCCACGCCATATTTTTCTATCTGCTCCCACGGATCAACAACGTTCCCCACACTCTTTGACATCTTCTTCCCCTGTGCATCCAACAGATGTCCTAAACAAATTACATTGTTATACGCTTTACCCTGCCCCATCAGTACGCCAATTGCATGGAGCGTGTAGAACCAGCCGCGGGTTTGATCGATTGCTTCTGAAATAAAATCCGCCGGGTAGCGCAATGCTTCCCCAGAAAAAGGCTGATGGTCTTGCGCAAAGGGCATCGCCCCTGAATCAAACCATACATCGAGCACTTCTTTTACCCGGCGAAATACCGTGCTGTCCTTTTCCAAGACGACGGAGTCGATATAGGGTCGATGTAAGTCGAGTTCAAAGTCTTCGTTATGCGGCAGCGGCACAAAATCAAGCGCGCGAATTTCAGCATTATCAAAATTGCGAAAGCTTCGCGTGCTCGCAAAAAGCGTATCGAACGAAACGCCTTCACCGTGGAGCATCAGTGCTCGGGTAGAACCGCCATGAGAAACAAATAAAATATTTTTGTTTTTATATCTGGCATCAATGTCGTATAAGCACGCTCCAGAGCGCCTCAATACATCAGCATACGACTCCCCGCCAGGCAGCTTAAATTGGTATCGATCACCTCCCTTATTTCGAAGTTTAAAATACTCTTCAATTGGCTTTCCATCAAACCCGTCGCCGGTGCGCCATTCACCAATACGCTCATCGGTAATAATGTTCTCTTTTGGAATACCGAGCGCCTCGGCTACCAGCGCTGCTGTTTGCTGGGTGCGCGAGTACGGCGAAGCCACGATGAGGTCAATGTTTTTATCGGCAAGCAGCTGTACATTTTCTTGCAGCATTGCCTTGCCTTCGGCAGTTAATACATCTTCACGCTCAAGATTAAAGCTCCAGAGCTTCTGTAAGTTATTTTCTGTTTGGCAATGACGCATCACAAAATACGTGTTGCCGCTTTTCTTAGAATATTTTTTAAGTGTTTTAATTGAATCTAGAACCACGCGCTCGCCGTCGTCTGCAACCCACACCGGCAGCGGTGTACCCCAGTACCGCTCGCGAGAAATTGCCCAATCTTTAATCTCACGAAGCCATTCACCAAACCGCCCATCACG
>DATIBQ010000052.1:0-10773 GCA_035457445.1 Minisyncoccota bacterium | reverse complement strand
CGTACCGATACTGTGGCAGTATTTATCGGTACGAGTGCGTTTTGTAACACAATAGCAACAGCAACCTGCTGGTGCGCTGTAACTGATGCAGGGGCAATAATCCCCAGTGTTGGCACTGACGCTGAAAAAGCATTCTGTGTACCGAGAAAAAAGAGTATTAAAGTATAGAATAGTTTTTTCTTCATATTAATTTGTCCAGTAGTAGGCAAGAATACTTAAGTCAGCAAGATCAACCTTCTTGTCGCCGTTTAAGTCTACTACGACGGGCGGGTTCTTTTTTTCATACCAGAATGCAATAATTGAAAAATCAACCAGGTTCACCGAGCCATCAAAATTAACATCACCAGGAATATTCTGTAATGCCTCGCCTTGGCTTACATTTGCCGTTCCTATGGTAAATTGGTACACCTTACTCCCCTGTGTTTCGCCACCATAACTGCTCGAAACCATGTACGCACCTCGAGGAAAATCAATAAGCGGAAGCGTCATTCGATACTGTCCTGAACTCTCAGACTGCACGCTATAATTTCGATGTAATGGTCCCGAGAAAGAAATGGTAAGCAGTCTTCGGGGGAGCGCAAACCCAGCGACCGTCAAAAAATCTCCCTCCCGCACTTCAAGTTTATCAAGTGTAATCGTGGGCGGAAATTGGATACCGCTCACCTCAGTTAGGTATCCCTGGTGCGCTACCAGTGGATAGTTAAGAATAATTGAACGCTCACCCTTTGCGTCTACTGCATACAGGGTGTAGAAAGCAGTAGCATCAAGCTGGTTGTCTATCATACTAAAGAGTCCGTTCGCATCAGCAATAGTTGTTATTCGCTCTATGGTGTTTTTTAAAAGAGTAACGGTGGCGCCAGGATATGCGGCACCAAAAAATCGAGTTCCGGTAATCGCCGTGCCGCCGCTCTGCCCGCCCGGCACTGCATCGGCACCAACTTTTGCAGTTACGGTTACCACTTCAGTAGCAGCATACGCCGGTGCCACAAATAAACCGAAGAGGATAAGAAGACCGAGTAAACGGGCGGAACATGTTTCCATACGCCGTACTCGCCTACTCCCCCCGTTGTTGCATCTGTACAAGACGCGCCTGAGCCTTACTAATAACCCATCGGTTGTACCGACGAACACCACGGCGGAATATAAAGAAGAGGATAAGTGTTCCTATAATGAGAATAGCCATCAGCTCGAATGGAAATACGATGAAGTAGACATTGTTACTCTTAAGTTGCTGCACGGTTTTTCCATACTCAATTGCCATTTTTGCACGGAAAAATCCAACCGCGAAGTTCTTCCATTCATTTTTTACTGCTTTAAAGAACGAGTACGGTGCTTTTTTTTCAGCTTCACTTGGCCGCTCATCAGGAGCAAGTTTTGTCCACTCGGGGCTAAATTTTCGGGTAGTACCAGGGAGAATATTTCCTTGAAAGGGGTTAGCATCAACTTTTGCTACCCGCCAGCCTAACATACTGCGCACGGTAATCGTACCCACTGGACGAACGCGGTCGGCACCATCGTTGGCAAACCGATACTCAAACGTTACTGGAAGCGATTTATAGAAAAACCTTTTTGCGGCAGTATTAAAACTGAGCAATCCAGCAGATTCTTCAATATTACTTCCTACGGTTACAAAAATAAGCGAGCCAACTTTGGCACCCACCGCAACCTGTCCACCATTTTCGGTACCCGGCGGTGTCGTCCCCCAGAAGAGTGCCGCGAAATAACCGCCAAATTCGGTATCTTTTGGAATAGTAATAGTAAAGGGTACTGCTCGGGATTCTCCCGCTGAAAGCGTTATAGAAGCAGGTGCGTCAAGCCACGTTGCAAGCCCATCACGCTTTCCAATAAACCGTGGTGTTCCTGAATCTCCCTGTGCTTCAAAATTTTCGTACGAAGCGTAGTATGTTCGTGTCTCGCTCTCTTCATTTATAAGAATAATACTTCCGGTAACCATAGCTCCTGGATCAGCAGCCACTTCCCACCGTGGCGGAGAAAGAGTGAGCGCAAAAGCAGCACCCCTCGGGAGGAGCACTGCGAGCGCGAGTGCCAGAAGGATGATGCTTTTTTTCATGAAAAAGTATTACTAAAAGTTAGCTGAGGCAATGTAGGTGAGTGTTGTTGAGTAGGCACCAGCAGGAGTATCTCCGGCAATGTTACCAAGATAGTAGGTACTTACTGTTTCAGTTGCGGTTGGTACTGTTTCAGAAAGAATGGTAGTTGTCGTTCCAGCAACAAATGTCCAGTCAGGATCACCATGATTATAACCAGTTGCGATAGTTGCGTTACCACTGGTTGAAACACTGAGACCAAATTCTTCAGTTCCCGGGGTACCGTTTGCATCGTTGTTTACTGAAGCAACATCAATAGTATCTGAACCTTTAGTAAGGGTTGCACCATTATAGGTTACGGCGTAGCCAGAAGCAGCATTTGTTGCAACGGTAAGGTTATGAGCTGAGGTATCAGTACCGCTTCCACTAGTATCTCCTGTTGCCCAGCGCGCTGCTGAAGAACTGAGTGTGCCAAATCCAATAGTGGTATCAGAGATAGTAAACGTAATGGTCGGGTCAACCGTTGCGGTTACTGAGACTTGATCGTCAGTAATAATATCAACTGCAGCGGTACCACTGTCACCAAAGGTTCCACCAACAACTACTGTGTCATCATCATCTGCAGCACCGTTGGTAATTTGAGTGTCACCAGTAGTACCAGTAACTGCATTAGTACCAATACGGAAGCGGACACAACGGCTAGCGGTCACTGTTCCTGTTCCTGAAGTAAGGGTAAGCGTTGAAGAAGAGAGTGCTGCCCCCCACGTTGCGCCTGACGGAGTACCGGCGAGTGTCTGCTCACTGAAGCTTGCCGTTGCACAGTTGCTTGAATCCCCTGTCGCAAAGTCGACGTCGGCAAAATCAAAGGTGTTCATTGTAAAATCAGCGCTCCAGGTAAGGGTAATGGTTTGCCCGGCAGTAAGGCCAGTTGGGGTAACAAATTTAATTTCTTGGTTTGCAGCCGTACTTGCCTTAAGCCGCGAGAGTGTTACCGAAAAACTGGTTACCCCGGCAGCTTGCACCGTGAGCGGAAACAGAAGCGGGAGCACCACAAAAAGAGCGGTGATACGCGCTAGCACCCTAATAAATTTTTTCATGCTATTCTTCAACGTTTAATACCCTAATAACATGGTTATTGTACCATTCCCCTGTAATCAAAACTACTAATACGGTGTGTGGAAAAAACTCTATCAAGCAGCCATTAAAAATTTGCAGTAGTGATGTAGTCAACCGTGGTCGAATACGCACCCGCATCAGTTACGGGGGCGATATTCACGAGGTAATATACTGAAAGTACTTCATTTGATACCGCAGCACCCTGTGTTGCAACTGTGGTAGTAGTACCAGATGAAAAATCCCAGTTATTGCTTGATTTTTGGTAGGTAGTTGCAATAGTTGCACTGCCGTTCGTAGTTACTCCAATCGCAAACTGCTCGGTTCCCGGGGTACCGTCAATATCGCTCGTAACAGTGGCGCCGCTAATTGTTTTTGCTGCTTTTGAGAGCGCCGGTCCCCGATAACTGACCGAATATCCAGATGAAGCATTAGTGCCTACCGTCATGGTATGCGCAACAGCTGCTGAAGAGGTTCCTGTGGTATCGCCCGTTGCATAGCGGGCACCAACCGAGCTAAGCGTACCAAACCCAATGGTGTTATCGGAAATAGAGAAAGAAATAGTATAGGGCACGGTTTCAGTTTCTTCGTTTGAAACGGCAATGGTGTTGCTTAAGTTATCGAGTGTCTCGACCACAAAGTAGTAAGTACCAGCTGCAAGGTTTGTGTACGTATAGCTGGTTACGTTCCCTACATTCGTGTACGTGTACGGTCCACCCGAAACCGTTGCTTTGCCAACTTTATACCCTGATACCGTAAACCCAAGCGCGGTAGCTGTTGCACCCCAAGACATGTCGACATTGGTACCGTTTAAGTTAGTTGTCAGTGTACCTTCCTGTACATACGGATAATATAAAAATCCAAAATTACCTTTAAAGCTTGTTGAACTTCCCAACCCGGTAAATGTTTCATCTTGCGACGAGTAAAGCTTGAAGCTGCCAGATGACTGGTAGCCGCCGCCGGCACCAATCACCGGATCGCGAACAATGAAGTTAGTACCAGTAAGGTCCCCTGCCCGCGCAAGCGACACAAAAACAAGCACAAACCCTGCGCACAGTGCTACGATTTTTTTAAAAAGATTCGTTCTTGTTTGCATGTGCAATCTGTACACCAAAGCCGACGCGAGGCTATTAATTTTTCTTTGTGGTTTCTGTTTTTTCAGCAGTTGGCGCAGTAACCGTAACTGGCTTTGGCACAGCGCTTGTTTTTTGAGATTCGCCAATATTTAACGGTGCTACGTTGATAATTTTCTTTGCAACAGGGTCATAGAGCACTGCTTTTTTTGCGTTCGTATAAATGAGTACCTTATCCCCCTTTTTTGCATCCGCAAAGAACGCTTGGCTTTTGAGCGCTTCTGGATCAGAAACGGTGGCAACCGTCGGCAGCTCATCGGCTGGCAAAAGAATAATGCGCCCTACCTCTGCAGCCAAATCCTTTGCTTCCTCTTGGGCAGGGTTAGCTCGGCTCTTTTTATAGAAGTAGGTTGTTGCTCCGGCAAGCGCAATCACCAGCACAATAAGTATCCAAGCAAAATATTTTCTAAAAAAACGCGTCGGCGGACGAGCTGCTATAAACGAAGGCGTTGTGTCAGTAGAATCGGCGGTTGTTGTGGGTGTTTTTTTTATCATACAAAATTAAAATATTTGACCAGTGTACCATACCTACTATATCCCACCCTCTGCTGGTACAACAAGTTCAGGCTGCACCTCTTCGCTCGGTACAGATTCTTCTGCAGAATTTTCAGGCGCTGAAACATCCACCGTTTCAGTAGGTGTTTCTTCTGGTACAGGAGCTGCTTCGGTAGTGGGTTCGGCATTCTCTTCTGGAGTAGCCACTGCCTCACCTTCAGCAGGAGTTTCTGGGGTTGTAGGCTCTTCTACAGGGGCAATCTCTGAGGTCTCTGGAACTGCTTGCTCTTCTTGAGTAGGCTCGGGTGCAGGCGGTAGTACCGACTCTATGGTGAGCCCCTCAAAAATACTCTCAAACACTTTCGGATCCCGCACCGCGAGCGCAATCCACGAGAACCGCATATCGCGCGGCGCCGGCTTGTTCAAAAGAATGGTAAACCCTGCAGCACTCTTTTCAACCACGAGCGATTGCACATTCTCTGCAAAGAGCGCTTCTGCTGCCGTATCATCAAGAGCATCTTCAGTTTCAAACGTAACACCTGCGGTTACCACTGGCGTTGCAACGTACTCATGCTCAAACTCAATTTTCGCGCGGCGATCCCCCGTTTTAATAAGTGCAAAACCAGCAGTGTCGGCATTAAAGAGTGGCGGAACGGTGAATTCGATATTCTTAAATGACACGCCACCTTCAAATACTACCTCTCCACTAAACTGTGCAACACCGCTCACCGTGAGCGCTCCACTGGTAACTGATTCTAAATCAGCCAATGTTTTACTTGCTGTGAGCGCTTCAAGGGCATCGGCACGCGCACTTAAACTTTCAAGCGTTGCAGAAAGTCCAGAAAATACATCAGTAGTTTGAGTTACGCCTTCCTGCAGTTCAGTAACATTCGTTTGCACCACACCAAGCGCTGCATTGAGCGCATCAAGCGCAGAAGCAGTAAGTGCAAGCCCCTGCTGGCTGCCCTCTTGGCTCTCGGCAAGAATGTTTAACTGCGAGGTTATCATTTCAAGTCCTTTAATCTTACCTGCTTCAATTTCTTTTGCGGTTATCTTGCCAGCAAACAGTGCATTGCCTAACGCATCAATAGTAACAAGTGGTGTTTCTGTATCCGCTATTGGAGTATCAGTCTGTGTCGGCTCATCTTCATTGGTAGCAGTAAAGATACTAAACTGCTGACCAGTGCCAAGCTTGATTTTAATCGCATCACCGGTTGCCACTTCAACAGTGTTTACTGCAAGCTGGTCAGTGACAACACGCGGTGAGATAACTTCAAGCCCCGCTGTTACGCGGTCAGCCAAAATTTCAGATACATCGAGTGGCGGCTGCAGCTGTGCCCCTTTTTGCTGCATAAAGTACTGCAGCGCAGTTTTACCGATCGCATCCTGAGTTAGCTGTGCTGGATCATTAACAGTACCTTTAAGAATATCTTTTAAATTTGAGCCGTTATAAGAACCAGTTTTAACAAATGACATGATAGGTTTTACCCCTTCTCCATTATAATCTTCGAGAGCAATAGCAATCATCATTCCAGCTTTTGTCATTCTCATTGCTACACCCGGGGTTGAAGATGCAGTAAGAACATCTCCTTTATGGATTGGACCATTTTCCATATTTACATTTACTGGAACACGCCCAGAGAGAGCAATTGGCTTACCATCTGCACCCTCACTACCTTTACTTCCAATTATCATGGCAGGACTCGTTGAAACAACGCCCATTACATTTTTATCATACGCTCCATTACTTTTCTTAACTCCTGCAGTAAGCATACTGTCAATGGAAACTACATCACCCTGTTTTAAACTAGTATCGTTTGTCGGATACACTTCGGCCAAGTCAGCAGTAGTCGCATTAATATCGAAAAGAGTAAACTCAACCGAGGTAAGCGTTCCCACGGCACCTTCAGAATCCAGTTCTGAACAAAGAGTATAAATAACATTTGACGCGGTACCTGGAGAATCAACGAACACAGTTGATAGCGCAAATGAACCAGCAGCGCTTCCCTCAAACATACTCATTTGTTTGAGTGCAGTACCTACTGATTGACATGTAATTGCTGAAGTATGCCGCATAATTCTCATCGACAATTGCGTATCAGTTGACGATGTAGCAGTAATATCAACATTCACCATCACTAGCACATCATCAGCACTTGTTTTTGGTGTGATGTTTGGTCTTGTTGTGTCATTCCAATATTCAGTAGTATCAGCATCAACAATTGCAGGAAGTGATGTGGTATCTTCAAAATTTAACATATCTGGTACTGCTTGAAGATCACTCACGACACCATTGTTACATTTTTTAAGTTTTGCTTCTGAAGTATCAGCATAAATAGTGTAATTCCCCGACGAGCACGTTGGGTTGGTATCAGATTCAGTAAATTCAATACCTTGGTTTGAAGTTACAATCTGCCCTGATCCTATATTGATCGCCGTATCCCACCCAGTACCGATACTAATAGCAGTTTCAGTCACGTTGGCATTGCCCCCTGAAAGATTCGCAATGGTAATTGCTTGAAGTACATCTGAATCAGCTCCCGTATCAACCGACGTCATGTCAAGGTTAATGCCGGAAACAGTATCAGCACCAGCATCGTTACCAAGCGTAACGTTCACATCAAACTGGCTGCCGGTATCAGTAAGTGTTAGGCTTGGCAACTCTAGCTGACCCAAGGTGTCAATTTTTAATCGCATCGCTGCTGCCTGTTGATCCCAGATGTAGAACTTGTTTGCAACACTAAATGAGGTTTCTGAACCACCGCCAACTCCGAAGTGCCATTCACGACCGGTACCGATAAAGCTGATTTGGGCATAGGCATCTGCCTGACCTTCTTCCATAGTAATTTGGGAGTCGTAGTTGCTGGCAATACTCTTGTATACATGGAGCCGGGTTGCCGGTGCAGCAGTGCCGATACCCACCTTGTCTGCGCTCGCATCAGCAACAAATAGGTTTGCATTCGTATCTCCCTCAATCCGGAAGTCAAAGTTACCACCTGCTTCGTTAAATACCGTACCACCACCATCAAAGGTAAGTGAATCTGCTCCATGAGTTATAGTGACATCGCCATTGTTCCAATTAATGACACCGCCACTGGCGAGGAAGAGATCGCTCCACATTTTTGTTGCTGAACCGAGTGCTCCTCCGTCCGAGGTTCCTAAAACAAGTGAGGTATTGATGGCTACTGAAGCAAGGTTATCGAGGGCGGCGGTAGCGCCTGACGCCCCCGAACACGACCCCCACGCCGGTGCAGCACTTGATGCCTGCGTCAGACAGAGTGTTGCACCAGCATTCACCGCAAGTGCCTGGATTGCACCGGTACCATTGCCATAGAGCACGCCGTTGGAGGCAAGGGTACTGACACCGGTACCACCATCTGCAACTGGGACATCGGTACCGCCGGCTCGGTATATTGCATTGCCTTCGATGGTCACATCACCAGCACCGCTTCGTGCGAGTGTGGTATCAGATGCAGCACCGAGTTCGATGGTGCCGGTGGTGAAGGCGTTTGAGGTGCCGATGGAGAGGGCACCGTTTGCAGTGAGGAGCCCCGCAGAATGAGTGAGCGTGTAGTTGCCGTTGTTGAAGTTGATGACGCCGCCATCTGCTAAGAACGCATCAGAGAATGCGAGTGCACCGGTACCAAGTGCGGCTCCATCATTTGCTTGTGGACTGATGGTAGTGCCGAAGATAGTTGAGCCATCGAAGCGGTTGGTGCCGGCGTCGGACCAGAGGGCGTACGCACCACTTGCAGTAACTGCATTATCAGCATTTTCAATATATAAAGTAGCGGAGTTGGTAACTGCGGCTGCCCCGGCAGTTACCGTAAGCGGTTTGATGGCCATGGTCGCAAGCAGCGGATGGGTACCTGTACCGTTTTCAGACACCGCATTTTGACCAATAACAAATTGTGCAAATGCATAATCACTGGTAATAGTAGGAATACCATTATAGCGTGATGCCATGTTGTATTGGATATTCGTTGAACCACCAATTTGTAGTTGAGAAGTAGCTGTTGACTGTGAAGTCTCAATAGATAGAATTGCTGTGTCATTCGTACTTCCCACTACTCGCAGACCAGTATTAAGTCCTTTGACCCCAGCAAATGTTTGCGATCCTGTTGTGACCACACCACCAAATGAACCAGAAGCCGGCTCAAGATTTAAAACTTGACCCGTAAGTGTTGCACCATTGGCGTTCGCACTCGAGCCGATAGCACCAAGGGTTACATTTCCCGTATTCGTTCCGGAGAGGTTTGAGGCAGCAAGCGTGCTCGAGAAAGTGGCAGCACCGTTAGTGGCAATAGTAAGATGATTATTCCCCGCCGCACCAATGTGCAGCTCACTACTTGTTGACGAACCAAAAAATACTCCTCCTGAATCGGCATAGATATATGCCTCAACGTTACTAGTTGCATCTCGAACAGAAAGGCTAGATGCTCCTGCGTTTTCGAAAATAGCAATAGTTGAGATTACATCTTCCGGGCTATCCGTCCCTGCCCCCACGTGAAGTTTGGCAAGCGGTGTACTCGTCCCAACTGCCACATTCCCACTTGAATCAATCACCAACCGATCACTCGTTCCGAGCGCTGTAGTTGAAATCTTGAATTTATCTGAATCAGAATCATCAACGCCCATGGTGAAAGTTCCTGTACCATCGGCGAGTTCAAATTTGATATATGGATCGGTGTCAGTACCAAGCGAAGTAATTGCCATACCCGCAGCAGCGGCTGCGCTATGAATATTCAAGAGATCATCGGGGGTGGTGTCGCCGATACCGACCATACCTGAGTCACTAAACGTTGCGAATGCGGTTCCGTTATCTTGAATCACAAAATCCCCCGTGCCGGCAAGGTTGGTGCTCACATCTGCAGAACCATTGTTGATAAGTGAGTAAGCAGGATTGTCGGTGCTATCTAAGGTGAGCGAGAAACCGCCGGTATCAGTAACGGAGAGGAAGGTGGAGCCGTTATCGCGGACCAAGAAATCACCGGTACCAGTAAGGTCAAAAATGATTCCACTTGAACCTTGGTTTGTAACACTAAAATCAGGATTGTCAGTACTGTCGAGGATAAAACTAACGGAGCCATTATCATTGAACCGGGCAAATTCACTGCTGTTATCTTGAAAGACAATATCACCCGTTGAAGAAAGATTATGCACCTCATTCCCTGATCCGTTGTTAGTGAAAGTGAGACTAAGAGTAGAAGCGCCGAAGGCAATGGAAGTTGTAGCATCAAGGGTCATTGAGTCGCTAAAGTCAGTAAAATCTAAGCTGTCAGCAGTAATTGCCCCGCCACAGCTTGCAATAGAGATTGTCCCCGAGCCGTTTGACTGGAAGCAGCCCGAGGAATCAGCAGAAGGCAATGTCCAGGTAACATTTGTCCCAACAGTGGCTGCAGATTTAAAGGCAACATAATTGCTACCGTCAGCATCCCCATAGCGGAATGCGCCTTCATTTTGAAGAGTGACATATCCTGACGAAGCAGCTGCGCTGATAGCAAAAATAGTTGCGCCTCCGGTCGTAGTAAAATCATACTCGCTATCGGATGAATTGAATTTCAAGCCGAACGCAGTATCAGTCGCGTAACGGAATGCAAACTCATTTCCAGCAACCAAATATTCGGCACTCCCAAAGAGCTGTAAGTTACCGGTACTACTTATGAGCGCATAGTTTCCGCCCTCGCCAAAAGCAGAGGCTCCACTGTCATCAAACTGCACGAACGCTGTTCCCGAATTTCGTATATGAAAGTCCCCCGCAGAAGCGAGGTCGATGAAAATATCACCAACATCGGTACTGTTAGAGGTAATCTGCAGCGGAGCAGCAGTCGAGGTAGCAAGCGTAGTTATTTCAACAAGCGCCTGCTGATCCTGTGTTCCGCTCGTAGAAGCGCTCGATTCTGATATAAGCAGCCCTGAATCAACGGCTGCTGAAGTAAAGTCCCAATTCCAAGCAACCGTGTTTGCATCTGAATCGATCGCTG
>DATIBQ010000051.1:0-4549 GCA_035457445.1 Minisyncoccota bacterium | reverse complement strand
ACCTATGAAGGCTATGGTCCCGGCGGCGTGGGCATTGTCGTGCAGGCACTCACCGCGAACCGAAACAAAGCATCTGCTGAAATAAAACACGCGTTTACAAAACACGGCGGGAGCCTGGGCGCTATCGGATCAGTTACCTGGGGGTTTACCAAAGAAGCTGGTACATGGACACCAACTATAACTATCCCTCTCTCGGATGAAGATGCGGAAAAATTGGGCGAACTCGTTGAGAGTCTTGAAGAGAGCGATGAAGTTAACGAAGTGTACACCAATGCAGAGTAAAAAAATTATCGCTGTCGACCCAGGCTACGACCGCTGCGGCATTGCAGTGTTTATATGCAGCCCAAAACCAGAACTGCTCTTTTCAACCTGCATCACCACCAGCAAGGGCGACTCACACAGCAGGCGCCTCCAAGAAATTTATCGCGGAATACAAACCGCGATTACGATGCATGCCCCCGAAGTACTCGCGGTTGAAACACTCTTTTTTTCGCTCAACAAGCGCACAGCCATTAAAGTAGCTGAAGCGCGCGGAGTCATACTCTTAGCGGCTGAAGAAGCAGGGCTTGCAGTACTTGAGGTGTCGCCACAACTCGTAAAACTCTCGGCAACTGGCAGGGGCAACAGCGACAAGCAATCAGTACAAAAAATGGTTAGTACAATTCTTAAAAAAGACATTGCAACACTCCTCGATGACGAAATCGATGCGATGGCAATCGGGCTTGCTGCTGCCGAAGAGCTGCGAGTTCAAAAATTATTCCACAAAGGTATTGACAACTAAAAAGCATTTCTGCTACAACTACCTTCATATTCATTTAATATAAAAAGCCAATAACAATATGGGAAATGATTACAGTGCCCTGGTAGGAGAAGAAGATGTAAACGCTCCAACAAAAGAGCCAATCGACTTACTCGAAGCAGATGGAGAAACCGACATCGTTGCTCCGCTCGTTGATGAAACCGATGAAGCAGAAGAAGAGGAAGCTGACGACGTGTTTTACATGAAGCAAATCCTTGAAGACCAATACCCCGACGGAGACATCCCATCCTAACCGAATGTACTGACTAAAACCGCCACATAGTGGCGGTTTTAGTGTTGTAACTAAGAACTACTTCTCTTTCTTAAAATCTAAACTGCACGAGTTAATACAGAACCGTTTACTGGTGGTGTCAGTCGGACCATCATCAAATACATGCCCAAGATGCGCACCACAGTTTTTGCAGACCACCTCAACGCGGTGCATACCATGACTAGTATCTTCAACATATTCTACTGCTCCAGGTAGAGCTTTGTCGTACGACGGCCAGCCGGTTCCGGAATCAAACTTGCTGTCCGATGCAAATAGCTGCGCTCCGCACACCTTACATGCGTACATGCCCTGCTGGTGATTGTTCCAGTACTTATTCTGAAATGGTGTTTCAGTCCCCTTCTCTTGAGTAACATGCAGTTCCTCGGGAGTGAGCTGCTTTAATTTTTCTTCTTTTTCTTTTTCATCCATACAACTAATCTAAGCAAACAAAGGTGTGTGGGTAAAGCCCTCAGATAAGACGAGCTGGTGCACATCGAGAACATCCGCAGGGCGAGCGGGCATGGTTCCCGAGGCTTCTGAGGGAGAGCGAGCCCGAGGACGAACGAAAACGTCCGGCTGGGGACGTTTGAGTGGTTCGAGAGATGCACCAGTGAGGATTATTGCTTACGTGCCTGGCACTTCTCACACCGGCACCCTTTTGGCTTGATGTAGTCGTTCCAAAACTCTTTGCCGTAATCATAAAAAAGCTCCTCGCCTTCTTTTATATTTTTTATCGCCGTTACAAAAATCCGCTTCGTGCGCTCGTTCGTGTCGGTCTCGCAGTTTGGCCGGCAGGAGTGGTTAATGTAGCGCGCCAGATTTTTGCGGCTGCTGCCATCGACCGTCCACTTACTGTTTATTTCAAACAGGTACTGCCCGCCGCGCTCGTTTGCTTGGTCAGCGGTGAGCATCTCGCCCACATATTCAATAATAAATGTTCCTTTCTTGATAGGTTTTGTGGTAAACAACCCTAACCCATTTATTCCCCGTTTTACTTTCAGCTGGCTTGTCAGCGGCACTAATTCTTTCTTTTTCATTCTTTCAGAAACTTAAAAATAATCCGAAGATTATAACATAGCACTAGAACTACTTTTCCCACTTTCCATACATTCCGGTCGTAAGAACACGATCGGAATTTTTTTGTGCAATGCCGATGTCGCCAAAAGTAACTGTTCCACTTGGAAGTACATCATGCAGAAGCTCACCAAAGGTGCGGGCCGAGTAGCCGGCAGTATAGCCGTTTAACAGAACAAGTTTTGCCCTCTCGCTCAATAACTGCGGCACGAGCGCAACCACATCAGCGAGCCCCTCTTCAATCTTCCACACTTCTCCTTTTGGACCGCGGCCAAATGCCGGCGGATCCATAATAATAACTTCAAACTGCTCGCCGCGGGCAACTAAGCGCTTTGCGTAGCGGAGCGCATCCTCACAGACAAGACGAATACTGTCGCTCGGTAGCGCGCTCGCTGCAAGATTCTCTTTTACTATTTCAATCGTCTGCTTTGAAGCATCAACATGGGTTACTGTTGCCCCCGCTGCAGCTGCAACCACACTCGCCGCTCCGGTGTAGCCAAACAAGTTTAATACTCGAAGCCCTGGGTGTGCTTTGCACAGTGCTGCAATTTCTTGCCACTGCGGCTCGTGTTCAGGAAAGAGCCCCACATGTTTGAACTGCTTAAGCGAGAGTATGAACTGCAATTCTGTATACGGGAGTGTCCAGGTTTGAGGAATTTCAGTTTGCAAAAACCACCGTTCGCCCTTGTCTGCCCACGAAAACGATGCCTGGGCACGTTCCCAAAGTACTGAATGTTCTTTCTTCCACAATGCTTGTGTGTCAGGACGATCAAGTACTATGTCGCCAAATCGTTCAAGCTTTCTTCCCTCGCCCGAATCTAAGAGTTCATACTCATCCCAGCCCAGAGTTGTTACATCACTTCTTTTCATGCGTGATCGAGCGAAGCGCGCCTTCAACGTTGGTGTACTCAAAGGTAAACCCTTTATCTAAGAGCCGGCGCGGATACACTTTTTGACTCGTAGTTATCTCGGTAGCAAAATCTCCGTACAAAAATTTTACCAAACGGAGCGGCAGCGCCCCCAAGAGCCGACGTTTCACTGCTTTAGCAAAATGCTTCATCAGTTCGCTGTGGCGCACCGGAGTTGGAGCTGCTGCATTTACCACTCCCTGCAGTGTTGAGGTTTCAAGTGCGAAGAGGTACACCCGAACAATGTCTTCAAGATGAATCCAGGGCTGCCAAAAATCTCGACGACCAAGTTTGAACACCAACCAAAAACGGGCAAGCCGCACCAGCGGTGCTAAAAAGCCGCCCGTACCAATAACCGGCGCAGTACGCACAATTACTACCCGACAGCCGAACTGCTCAGCTTTTGCAGCTTCAGCTTCCCACACCTGCACGACATCGCTTAAAAAAGTATTCCCTTTGGGGGATTTTTCATCAAGCTCGGTATCTCCCGCTTCACCATAGTACCCCACCGCCGAAGCACTGATAAAAATTGACGGTCGAGTAGTGGTGCGCTCCAAACTTTGAATAATATGCCTTGTTGCTTCAACGCGACCCTGTTTAATTGCTTGCTTCACTTTTTCAGTCCATTTTTCAAAAATAGGTTTGCCGGCAAGGTGAATGATGGCATCGGTGCGTTCGAGCACATTAAAAGGTAGCAGGTCTGCCTCGAGGTTACACTGAATAAAGTAGAGGTTCTGGTGGGTGAGTGCGGGCGCGCGCTGATCGATCACTACAACAGTATGCCCTTTTTCCAATAAAGCAGCAGTGAGTGCGCTTCCGATAAACCCTGATCCGCCCGTAACGACGATGGTCATGGGGCAATTCTCTCACAAAAACCCTTTATTTTCAAGCGAATTTGCCAAATAGGAGAAAAACGCTAGTATCAAAAGGTGGATTTCGAAAAGGCGATTGGGTACGTCTTCAACCTCATAGTGTTTATTGTGTTGAGCATTATCTTCGTGCCGGCGTTCTTTATTGTTACCTACGCCCAGGAGTACTGGTCAAAGAAAATGGCTGATTTATTTAAACTGTAGGTAATTTTTATACTAATTTTATAAACCTGTTCTTTCCAATGCGATAGGTGCCCGGCGTGGGTACTTTTTTTATGTCGGCAGTTGCCAGTTTTTCTTCGGTTTCAAGATGAACAACCGCGCCTGCGTCGGTGAGCCGACGGAGTTCGGTGATTGAGGCAACTATTCCCGCTGCGAGCAGTAGCGCATCAAGTGATTGATTGTCTATTGGTGCTTTTTTCACCTGTTCAGGGATTTCACCCTTTTGGAAGGTATGCACAAATGCTGTCTGCGCCTGCGCTGCAGCTTTTTCTCCAAAAATTCCTTTGGTAATCTCAAACGCGAGCTTCATTTTTTGATCTTTTGGGTGCGGGGTAGCAGTAAAAAATACCAACACTGCTTCGGCATCAAGGTCAGTAAGCAGTTCGAACGCACTCGGCACTACACT
>DATIBQ010000050.1:0-3332 GCA_035457445.1 Minisyncoccota bacterium | reverse complement strand
GAGCTCATTGATCTTGTTGAAGAAGAGATCCGTGAACTTCTCGCAAAGCAAGGCTTCGACAAAGACTGTCCTATTATCCGTGGATCAGGATTGAAAGGTCTTGAGGCAACAACACTGGAAGATCCATGGGCACAGAAGATTATGGAACTTGTTACTGCACTTGATACCTATATTCCACTCCCAGAACGCGAACTCGACAAGCCATTCCTCATGCCGATTGAAGACATTTTTACGATTGAAGGTCGCGGTACAGTGGTAACTGGTCGTATCGAACGCGGTATTGTGAAGGTGGGTGAAGAAGTTGAAGTGGTGGGTATTAAAGACACCGTAAAAACAACCGTAACCGGTATTGAAATGTTCAATAAATCACTCGACCAAGGGCAGGCAGGAGACAACGCTGGAATTTTGCTCCGCGGTCTTAAAAAAGAAGATCTTACTCGTGGACAAGTACTCGCAAAAACAGGCAGTATTAAGCCGCACACCGACTTTGAAGCAGAGGTGTACATCCTGAAGAAGGAAGAAGGTGGTCGCCACACACCGTTTATCAATGGATACAAACCACAGTTCTACATTGGTACCACTGATGTTACCGGTGAAGTAACCCTTCCAGAAGGAACTGAAATGGTGATGCCGGGAGACACGATTACCTTCAAAGTAAAGCTTATGGCGCCCGTTGCGCTTGAAGCACAGCGCCGCTTCGCTATCCGCGAAGGAGGCAAGACAGTTGGTGCTGGTGTGGTAACGAAGATTGTTGCGTAACCCAGTAATACACTGCTCTTTATAAAAATATGACTGCAACGAAAACAACAAAAAAAGCTCCTGCAAAAACAGAAGCACAGAGCATTCTCCGGATCCGGGTTCGCGCCTACGAGAACAAGATTCTTGATGCGTCAGTGAAGCAGATTGTGGATACGGCTACCCGCTACGATGCGGTAGTGCGCGGTCCCATCCCGCTCCCGACCGAGATCAAAAAGTACACGGTAAACCGCTCGTCGTTCATCTACAAAAACTCGCGCGAGCAGTTCGAGATGCGGGTGCACAAGCGTCTCATCGACATCGAAAACCCATCACCAAAAGTGATCGAGGCACTCACCAATCTCTCAATGCCCAGCGGCGTTGATATCGATGTGAAGATGCTTTAGGAAATTAGGAAGCCTCTGGCGACTATAATTTCCTTTAGTCCTGAGTCTGCTTCAGGCGAGGGGATGTAACTTTCTCAACTAAAAACCACCTTTCAAAAGGTGGTTTTTAGCTTTTAATTAGAAAATCTCGAAGATAAGTAAACACTTTGACTTTGAAGAAAAAATGAATAGAGTAGAGAAAAATAAACAATATGATTGCAGATACCATTACCAAATTTTGGCAGGTATATGATGAATATACTGCTTTACATGACAGTTCTCTTAAATTCCTACTACTCTCATTTCTTGCTGACCAGGATGAACAGGTAGGCAACCTAACGCGACCGGAAAAAGGATGGAATCATATTTTAGCCTGGGAGGTACTAAAACAGCACACGTTTTTTCTCTCTCGGGAAAATATCCAATTTGAGGTTTTTGAAGGAGAAATTATTGTTGTACAGCGTGATTGGGATCGTAATGTTTTTTGTACTCGCATCCCGCACCAGGAATTTGTACGTGGCTCTATTCTTTCTATGAAGGAGCGTGAAGGGAGAATATTTTTACCGCTCTACGAAGCAGCTGTTGTTCGTGCAAAGACTATCCTGTTTTCTCAGAAATTTCTGAGACAAACACTCGAGTTTCTTTCAAAGGAAGAAGAGGAGGTATGGGCACGCTATACCTAATTAATTAGAATTTTTGAATTCTTAACTTTATTACTGGATTCGAGATAATGCTAATTAGCATGATCTTTTTAGTGTAAAAATTGACAAACTAGCAAGTCAAGGTAGTATCTGATTAAACTTTTTAAAACCTAATACATACAAAACATGAAATCAGGATTTTTCATAATGAAACTCTGGCAAACGGGAAATGTGGGAAGTTGTAATATTGCAAAAATTAAGGCTAATCCGAAAAAAGGCTATGCAAGTGATGAGGAAGCAAAAACTGCAATGAAGAATTTACATAAAAACGGTGACTGGGAATTAACGCAAAGTGGATATAGTTTTACTGTTACGGAACTCTTTTGGTGACCTTCATATTTTGAATGGTATTTAAAATCTCTACCTCTTGATATTGGATAGAGATTTTTTCTTAAACTGTATGCTTGCACAAAAATAAAAGCCGTGTATAATCCTGGCTACCAAATCAATACCTATTTTTTAGGAGGAAATGGTCCAATACCCACATATCTAGCTGCAAAGCAGATGGGCACGAACATTCATGAAATTTATCGTAGGAACAAAACTTAATATGACCCAGCTGTTCGATGATAATGGAACAGTTATTCCGGTTACTATCGTAAAAGCTGGTCCAGTAACGGTAACAAACCTCAAAACGGCTGAGAAAGATGGCTACAGCGCTGTGCAGGTTGGTTTTGGCGAGCAAAAGGAATCTCGGATTTCAAAGGCAACTCTTGGTTCGCTGGGGGGAAAGCCGTTTCGTCATGTGGTTGAATTCCGCTCTGACGACGCTCCAGTAGTTGCCGCAGGAGACATTGTTGATGTAAGTGCATTTGTTCCTGGAGACGTACTGACGGTAACGGGTACCTCAAAAGCAAAGGGCTTTCAGGGTGTCGTGAAGCGTCATGGATTCCACGGTGGACCACGTACCCACGGTCAGAAGCACTCTGAACGCGAAGCGGGTTCTATCGGCGGCGGCTTGCGTACTCGCGTACCAAAAGGTATGCGCATGGCAGGACGCACCGGAGGCGATACAGTAACAGTAAAGAATCTCTCGCTTGTAGCGGTGGATGCGGAAAAAGGTGAGCTCTACATCAGTGGAGCTGTGCCTGGTCGCCGCGGAACGCTTCTTAAAATTGTGAGTTAGTTATGGAAACCAAAACGACAACAAAGAAATCAGCCACAGAAGTACCAGCACTTGAAGCAGCAGTGTACAGCCAAACAGGTGCAAAAGCCGGTACTATTGCATTACCTGCAGCAGTGTTTGGGGTAAAGTGGAACGCAAGCTTGGTGCACCAGGTTGCCATTTCAATGATGGCAAATGCTCGGGCTGGTACTGCACACACCAAAGACCGCAGCGAAGTATCGGGTGGCGGCAAAAAGCCATGGAAGCAAAAGGGGACGGGTCGCGCACGGCACGGCTCATCACGGAGCCCAATTTGGGTAGGTGGAGGTGTTACGTTTGGTCCGCGCAGCGATAAGGATTACTCAAAAAAAATTAACAAGAAGATGCGTACAAAAGCCCTTTTTA
>DATIBQ010000049.1:0-3178 GCA_035457445.1 Minisyncoccota bacterium | reverse complement strand
AAAATTCTCGTGAATTTTTTGCTCGCCCTCGGCTACCCGCCTGCGGGAGTCTCCAAAAAATACTAGGTTCACTACTTTCAACTTTGAAGTTTCTGCCTTACACTATAGCTAGCATGTCTAACTTTCAAATTGCACTCATCGCTCTATTTATCGGCATCTTTGGTTTTGCGGTGCTGGTGTTTTCAGGAATCATTAAAATTGGAAGAGGGAGCACGCAGACAGCAAGCGGTGATGTGCTCGTGTGGGGAACGTACTCTGAAACGGCGATGACAGCGTACTTGAGCGACTTTTCGCGCCGAGACAAAGAGTACAATATAAGCTACGTACAGATAGCGCCCGAGAATTTTGATCAGGCATTTATTGAAGCGCTCGCTTCGGGGGTTGGTCCGGATATTATTTTAGTGGGCAATGACAGCTTTTTGCGCCACCAAGATAAACTATTTATTATTCCGTACACCAGTTACCCCGAGCGCACCTTCCGCGATACCTACCTCGACGGCAGTTATCTCTACCTTACCAGAGCGGGGATTATCGGCGTGCCGGTTACCGTTGACCCGCTCGTGCTCTACTATAACAAAAACCTTTTGGCGCGCGATGGCATTATTACGCCGCCATCAACGTGGGAGGACTTAGCACGTATGAGTCCGCTGATTGTTGGAAAAAGCAAGCAGGGGGGACTCGAAACGACCACCATTGCACTTGGTGAATATGCAAACATTCCTCACTTCAAACATATTCTCTCGGCACTCTTTTTGCAGGCGGGGAATGGAATTGTTGCGGAAGACAGACTCTCAAACGGCTACGCCTCGGTGCTGCAAAATACTGCGCCAAATGGAGGAACTGCTGCCGACGCACTTCGGTTTTATTTGTCGTTTGCAAACCCAGTCAACGAGCTCTACACCTGGAACCGTTCACTACCAAGTGCCCGTGATGCGTTTATTGGCGGAACCAGTGCCTTCTATATCGGCTCGGCGAGCGAGCTATTCGACATTCAGTCCCAGAATCCGAATCTTAATTTTGATGTTGCACTTTTGCCGCAGCCTGAAACAAATGAACAGGCAGTAACGTACGGCACTTTCACCGCTGCTTCGGTGGTGAAGTCGACTAAAAACTTTTCGGCTGCGTATGCAGCGCTCCTCGAGTTTGGCTCTGATACATTTGCAACATTTATGTCTAAAACACTTTCAGTACCGCCGGCGCACCGAGCACTACTTTTGGATAGACCGCAGAGTCCGTACTTAAATGTATTTTTCTCCACTGCTGCAGTAACATTTTCATGGCCTGACCCTGACATTGCAAAAACTGACCAAGCCTTCCGTGATATGATTAGAAACGTATCCTCAGGTCGTACCACGCCCGAAGAAGCCGTCTCTGAAGCAAGTAAGGCACTGCAAAGTGCAATTCGCCGCTAATATGTATTACAAAAAAAATCTTCTCTACTCATGTTTTGCGCTTCTTTTTTTTCTACAAACCTTCTTCTCTCCGGTGGGTGTGTTTGCACAGGCGAGTACTGATAGTGCAGCGTACAACCCAGGTGTTTATACTGATACAGGTTCCGATACACCTTCTGGAACGCTGATACCGTGCACCAACGAATGTGATTTTAACGATATCATGCAGCTTATCAATAACCTTATCAATTTCTCGATCGAATTTTTAGTACTACCAATATTTATTGCTATCCTCATCTATGCTGGATTTTTGTATCTGACCGCCAATGGAAAGCCAGGGGTGCACGCAAAGGTACGAAAAATGCTCTTAAATGCATTGCTCGGGCTTTTGATTGTGCTGTGCTCGTGGCTGATTGTAAAAGTACTTATCACTACGCTTGGGTATAAAGAGGGGCTTAAGTTTTTGGAATAAGGTATACTTGACGATATATGAAAGGAAAACTCTTCACGTTGTTAGTTTCTCTTTTTTTTCTCCTAGTACTACTCCCTCCGATTGCTGCTCAGGCGCAGTACGTTGATGACAACTGCGATGGGCAAGATGATGTAAAAGCGGTAACGATACCACCTGATAAATCACCGTGTAATTTTAGCGGACCACAGCAACAAACCGGTGGTCCCCAGCAACAGACAGGCGATCCTCAACAACAAACTGGTGCACCGCAACAACAAACGGGCGGTTCACTGCAAAAAACAGGAAAAGAAACCCAGATAAACATCAAAATCAAAAACCCGCTCGGCGAGACTGATACCATCCCTGAAGCAATAAAAAAAATAATGGACGTCGTGCTCCAGCTCGTATTTCCGTTTATTGTGCTTCTGTTTATTTATGCCGGCTTTCTATTTGTAACCGCGCGGGGGAATAAAACCAAGCTCGAACAAGCAAAGACCATGTTCTGGTACACGCTTATTGGAACACTCCTTATTTTAGGGGCATGGACGATTGCCACCGCAATTGTAAATACCGTTAATGAAATCACTGGCTAAACAGTATGGGTGCTTTTTTCTGCTGGCGTTTACGCTTGTATTTGCCGATACGGCAAGTTCTTTTGCACAGTCGGGGGCAGGGGGGTTAGGACAAATCCCTTTTGCAACCATTCGGTTTGGGTTGGAGTGTCGAGACGGCATTGATAATAACGGAAACGGATTAGTTGATACTAACGATACAAACTGCGTAACAAAGAATGATGCAAGCGAGCTGCTCCCGGGCACGCAGGCAGATGAGATTGTGATTAAAGACATTGCCTGTGATGGTCGTGAAGACTTTCTCGGTATTAACATGGTAGCGCCGCCGTTTCCGGGTGTTATTGCAAAAATTGCCTGGGCACCAGTGCAGCTTGCCTGGAAAACACTCCTGTGTCCGGCAAAAGTAGACAGAAACTGCGATGGCAGATCTGACTTAACCGGTATTGCAGTGTTTATGGAGCAGCACCACCCCGACCAGTGCCCCAATGGCTACACCACAAAAAATGTAGACAGAAACTGTGATGGGCGTGATGATCGCTACCCGAACATTGATGTTCGCCGTACCGACTACTGGAACCAGATATGTCCAGACCCCGGAAAATACACCGATGCAAACTGTGATGGCTATGACGACAAGCTCGGCATAGACATGCTCGACCCAAAGGTTGACCCGAATGGTCCAAGTGTCTGGTACACGCTCTGCCCTGCAAAGGTTGATCATAACTGTGATGGTCGGGCAGATATTTCAGGGGTTAAGTACTGGA
>DATIBQ010000048.1:0-16963 GCA_035457445.1 Minisyncoccota bacterium | reverse complement strand
TGGCACTCTTGGAATCGTTCTATACCGGAGTGGGGGAAAAAGAAATTGCTAAACAGCTCGGGGTTACCCCATTCGCGGTCGGAGAGTTAAAAGCAAAAGCAATACGACACATAGGGTGTCCCATCCTATGTAATGAATAGTTAAAATAAAAGCCGTCCTTATTTTTAAAAGGGCGGCTTTTTAAAATTATGTTTTTTTAATGTGATCAAAAGGGGCTGCGAGTAGCGCAAAAAAACCGGCTACTGTAAAGGTGAAAATATAGAATGGAATCCATATCATACCAGCACATAAGGTTTGAATTTTCATACAAAAAGTTTTCTTTAGTATAGCACTTATTCATGTTGCGCCAGCGGGCGTTCACCGGTATAGTTTTCAGTACATGAAATCGGAAAAACTATACATGTACGGTAAGCACGCCTTGACAGAAGCGCTCGCTCATATGCCGCAGGCAGTGAAAAAGGTATTTTTAGCTGAGGCTATTGGAGGTGATATTCGGAAATTGCTTGATACACACAATATTCCCTATGTGCCACTCAAAGAAGAAGAGAAGCGGCAGGTGGCAGCTGATGCAGCGCACCAGGGAGTTATTGCAGTCGTTGATACCGAGAAACTCCAGCAACCGTTCGATACCTTTATCAATCATCTTTCAGTAACTGCTGACACCTGCCTGGTGCTGCTTGATGAGCTCCAAGACCCGCACAATGTAGGCGCAATCATTCGCTCGGCAGCAGGGTTTGGCGCCACAGCTGTGCTGATTCCAGAACACAATCAAGCGCCAATAACAGCTGCGGTGATAAAAACTTCTGCAGGTATGGCGTTCCGAATTCCGCTCGTGCGGATTGGTAACGTAAATACCACACTTCGTGCATTAAAAGAAAAAGGTTTTTGGGTGTATGGGCTGGCGATGGAGGGATCAAAGGAATTGGGTACTGAATCATTTGATGCACCAACAGTGCTGGTGGTTGGGAACGAAGGCGAGGGAATCCGCCAAAAAACACTCGAACTCTGTGATGTTACCCTGCGGATTCCGATGCACCCGCGGACTGAATCGTTAAATGCTGCAGTTTCTGCTGCGGTGGTGCTCTATCAATGGAGCACTACACACACGGCTGTACTCAAATGATATACTGTAGCGTATATGGCATTTGACCCAGAGCAAGTAACCTACTTTGCCGAAACTGATTTTCGGAATCAAAAAACACGCTTTGGCATAAAAGCGAAAGATCGCCCTCGGCACATGTATGTGATCGGAAATACCGGTGTGGGTAAATCCACCCTGCTTGAAAACATGGCGATTCAGGATGTAAAAAACGGCAACGGTATCGGCATCCTCGATCCGCACGGCAGCTTTGTTGAAAAAATTCTTGACTACATTCCGCAGCACCGCATTAAAGATGTTATTTACTTTGCGCCGTTTGATACCAACTACCCCGTTTCATTTAATGTGCTTGAAGACGTGGGTGCGGACAAGCGGCACTTTGTGGTTTCGGGACTGATGAGCACCTTCAAGAAAATTTGGGTGGATGCCTGGAGCGCCCGCATGGAGTACATTTTAAATAATATTTTACTGGCGCTGCTCGAGTATCCGGGCGCCACCCTTTTGGGGGTAAACCGCATGCTTGCCGACAAAGACTACCGCAACAAAGTAGTGGCGAACGCGACCGACCCAGGGGTGAAGGCATTTTGGCTTGATGAATTTGCAAAGTACGGCGACCGCTACATGCAAGAAGCGGGTGCGGCGATTCAAAACAAGATTGGGCAGTTTTCTGCAAACCCACTCATTCGTAATATTATTGGACAGCCAAAATCGAGCTTTAACTTTCGTACCGCAATGGACGAAGGCAAAATTGTGGTGATGAACCTCTCGAAAGGGCGCATCGGCGAGCAAAACACGAGCCTGCTCGGCAGTATGCTCATTACCAAAATTTATTTGGCAGCAATGAGCCGTGCTGACGTGCACCCAACAAAGCTTGCCGAGCTGCCAAACTTTTACTTTTACGTCGACGAATTCCAGTCATTTGCGAATGAAACGTTTGCGAACATTTTGTCCGAGGCTCGCAAATACAAGCTCAATTTGATTATTGCCCATCAGTACGTAGCACAGATGGAAGAATCGGTGCGAGATGCCGTGTTCGGAAACGTGGGAACACTGGTGAGTTTTCGGGTCGGTCCGCTTGATGCAGAACTCTTGGAGAAAGCGTTTTCACAGCACTTTACCCCCAACGACATGGTGAGTTTAGGTATGGGACAAATTTATTTAACGCTCATGATAGACGGCACCGGCTCAAAACCATTTTCTGCAAAAACTTTTTTACCAATTCCGTTTCCGGATATTTCGTTTAGAAATGATGTTATTGAATATTCGCGGAGCGTCTACGCAGCACCAAAAGATGAGGTAGAGAAGGGAATTGGCGATTGGTATATAAAAGAAGAAGCTCCCGTGCGTGAGCGCCCGCCGCGGCAGGAGTATCAGCAGCAAGCAGCACCACAGCAATCTCAATTTCGTCCCCAGCCGCAACAATCGTATGTAAGTCGTCCTCCGCTGCGAGAGCAGCCACGTCCGCCAATATCCACACCTCCAGTGCAGCAGTTCCAAAAACCGCCCGCACCGGCATGGCAAAAGCCGCCAACTCCCGAGCAGCCAAAAGAGCATCAGCCGTTTAAGGCAGCACTTGGTACGATGCAGCCGCCAGTACAAAACGAATCAGTGCAAAAAAAAGAACCGCCAAAAGAATCCCTGCAGTCATTCTTGGCAACGCTTGATTTAGAAAAGAAACCGGAGCAGCCATCGTTTCAAGCAGCGCACCGTGCACCGGTACTGCAGCCTTCACCGCGACCAGCAGCTTCTCCACCGGCGCCTCCACCATCAAAACCGGCAGCACAAGAAAAACAGGAACAAACATCTGCTCCTGCTGCACCGGCAGATCACAACCCCTTTTTGCCAAACCTCCGACCAAAGCCAGCGCGAGTGCTTGACCGTGCTGCCACTGAAGATAGTAGAGCGATGCTCCGCACTGTGCTCGCTAAAACACAAACACCAAAACCTGCTGAAGATCAACAGCCTCCTGTTCATACTGCTGCACAGCCGCCGCCGGCTGCTGCGGGGAGTAAAGAAAAAGAAGATGTATCAGAAGTATCACATGAGGTGCTTAAGAAGGTGCTTGAGTAATAGTCTTAGTATCGGCATTATACTCGCCGCGTTTCCGGCGGTGGCTTTTGCTGCGGTTGATGTTACCGAAATTGCCTGGATGGGAACTGCTGAGAGCCAGTATGGCGAGTGGATCGAGCTGTATAATAATGGAACTGATTCTGTTTCTTTAGATGGATGGAAGCTGTATCAAGACGGCGGCAGTGCTCTGCTGTTTTCACTCACTAAAACTATTCCTGCGGGCGGATACTTGGTTGTTGAACGAACAACTCCAAGCGTGCCTGATCCGCTGCCTGCTATTTCAGACGAAGCGGGAACTTTTGGCGGTTCAGGGCTTGCTAATACGGGTGAGCATCTGGTGTTAAAAGATGCAAGCGGTACTACAGTGCTCGAACTTCCGTTCCAAGCGGGCTGGCCGGCGGGTGATGCAGCAACAAAAGAAACAATGCAGAAAAAGGGAAGCGGATGGATTACTGCCGCTCCGACTCCAAAAGCAGCAACAGTAGATGTAGGAACAAACACAAACACCGAACATGTCGATGACGAAAACACTCCTGAAACTGAAACCTCAAAAACAAATACTATTTCCGGCGGCGGGAGCACCGAGCCAAAGATTATATGGAAACCGAATATTTCGTTTATATATCCAAAGCAAGCATTTACCGGTGTGCCGGTGCGCATTACTGCGACAGTTACTGAGGAGAGCGGAGTAACACGGGCAGGGCATTTTGTATGGAATATGGGCGAAGGAAGAGTTATTGAACAGCAGCTCCTAGAGCCGGTTACATACACCTACCAGTATCCGGGCGAGTATGTTATTACCCTTGCGTATACTCGTCGTGAAGCAATTACTTCGGACGCAGAACTGGTGGGGCAATTTTCACTCTCGGTTACCAATCCGGTACTTACGCTGGAGCGTGATAGTGCTGGTGCACTTTTTATAAAAAATACCAGTACTGAAAATATTGATCTGTACCAGTGGAAGCTCTTGTTTGCGGGAAATCAGTATGAATTTCCGCGGTACAGTATTGTGAAAGCAAAAAATAGGCTCCCTGTTTCTGGAGCGCTCGTGGGTGTTGCTTCTTTTTCAGAACTGCCAACTTTAGCAAACCCGAGCAGTATTGCCGTTGCTGGTCCACAGGCGATAACGGTAGCTTCTGTACCAAAAACTCGCTCGGTTGCTGGTGTGCAATTTCAAAAGAGTGTCGCTTTGCCTGAACCCGCAGTAACTGCTTCTGAGCAGCCGCTTGCAGCGAATGCGCTTGGAGCCGTGTCAACAACACAAAACAACAAACGCACCTGGGGCGTTCTTGCCCTCGGTGCGCTTGCTGCTATCGCTATCGCCCTGTTTTTACTCCTTGAGCGGTTCAAGGCTCATGAGGAGTAACAGGTGGAATAGGTGATTCATTTTTAGCGGATACCTCATCTGTTTTATGTTCTGATGATGACTGTTTTTCTTCTATATCCGCCGGTGCTTCATCGCTGGGAGCAAGAGCGCTGTCTATATCGTCGATTGGGTCTTCATTGAGAAGTTCATCTTCTACTTTTGAAAGTTCGGCTTGGATAATTCGCTGCTCTTCTTGCACTACCGATGCCAGTGCACTATCCACTACTTCAAGTACTGCTTCGTTTTGCCCGCTTGCTGCCGCTTCAGGAGCAAGGGTAAGTGCATCTTTTTGTACCCGCAGTGTTTCTTCAAGCTTTGCTGTTGCCTTGAGCGCTGCTTCAGGCTGTTTTAGAGAAAGTTCGCCAAGCTCCGCAGAGAATTTTGTGGTGTGTTTCGAGAGTGCCTCTTCGGCAACTGCACGCTTTTCTTTGGTGAGTGTCTTAGTCTCGGCGAGTAATTGTATCTCCTTCAGGCGGTTTTCAATCCGCTCTTGCTGGAAGGCAACTTTTTGCTCAGGGGTATTTTTAGTGAGCCACTCCTGCACCTTTTCATTTACATTGAGCTTCACATTATAGAACGGGTCGCCCGGGAGCGAGCTGTTGGCAAGCGCTGAAACACTCCCGCCAATAAGTATAAAAAAGAGAAACGATGAAAGCGCAACCCGCAAGCCGTGCGAAACAAACACCTCAAACATCGATTGTGTTTCAATCGGTGTTTCTTGTACATAGTGCGCAAGCCTACTGCGCATTGCATGCTGCTCCGTGGCAGTAAGCGTAATGCGCTTTAGTGTATGTAATTGTTTAAGGTTATCTTCCATAGGTGGTTTCGTATATTTTTTTGAGTTTCTGAATGATTCGGTGAATCTGGACAGTCATTGCGTTTGTGCTTTTGCCAAACTGTTCGGCAATTTCTTCAATCGGCAACTCTTCGGTATAGCGGAGCAGTAAAATTTGCTGGTCTTTTGGGTCGAGCATTCTCACCGCTTCAGCAATGAGGTTTAAGTCTCCCTGCTTGAGATGCAGGTTAAGCTCATCGTCGCCCCCTGGCTCAAACCCATCTTCCATTAAGCCGTCGAGCGAGAGCGATTTTTTCTTCTTATAAAAATCGATCACCGCGTTTCGAGCGCTCCGGTAGAGGAATGCTTCGGGGTTTTCGAGCTGCTTGCCTTGCGCCAGGTACCGCCAGGTGTTCATGAAGACCTCCTGGGTAATATCGAGTGCCTGTTCACGGCTGCGGAGCTGAAAGTAGACGAACCGGAATATGGTGTCGTTGTAGGCTTCGAAGAGCTCGAAGAAAAGCTTCTCTAAATCTGGGTTGCCTGGTGTGTGGGGATTCATCGAACATCTGTTACTTAGACGAGCAATAATGCTGCACCTTACAGTGGCTGTCAAGGCAGCACCGTGTACCGCTCTAGTATACCGCTAGAGCCCTATTTCTGGCTACCAATCTGCTATACTAGAGCCCATGAACACAGGTAGTAAGCCACGAATTTTGATTGTTGGTGGCGGGTTCGGTGGCATTGAAACAGCACTCGGGCTCAAAGATGTTGCCGACCAGTACCAAGTAACCCTGCTCTCAGACAAAACCTACTTCGAGTACTATCCGGCGCTCTATAAAGTAGTAACTGGTGCACTCCCCACCGAGGTTTCTATCCCACTCTGGATGATTTTTGACCAAACTGCCATTACAGTAGAGCACGATCGCGCCGTTACTTTTATTCCTGAAGAAAAGCGGGTGATTGGCGAGAGCGGTTCTCACTACGAGTATGATTACCTGGTGCTTGCAATCGGCAGCCAGACCAACTACTTCAGCATTCCCGGGCTGGCTGAACATTCGCTCTCGTTTAAATCGGTACACGAAGCGCTCCGCTTAAAAAACCACTTCTACCGGCTCTTTACCCAGGGGAACGGTGTTAAAGAAGAGCTTGTCTCATTGCTCCACATTGTTATTGTTGGCGCTGGACCGTCGGGAGTTGAGCTTGCGGGCGATTTAAAAGAGTACCTGCAAACGCTTGCTGAAAAGCATCACGTTGACCCATCGCTCGTTACGATTGATCTTATAGAATCAAACCCTCGTGTCTTGCCGAGCTTGCCTGAATCAGTTTCTCGCATGGCTGAAGCACGACTGCGAAAACTTGGTATTAACATCTTCACCAACCGAACACTAATGCAAAAAGATATTGAAGAGGTGCACCTGCGTGATATGCAGATGAAAACAGAAACGGTTATCTGGACGGCAGGTACAAAAATCAACGAACAATTTGCAAAAATCCCCGCTCTTGCATTTAGTGCACGGAAGCGGGTGGTTGTTGATGAGTACCTCCGTGTTCCCGAGCTGAGCAATTTTTTTATTGTGGGTGATGGCGCTGAAACTCCGTACAGTGGGCTCGCACAAACGGCAATTCATAATGGCAAGTACGTTGCTCAAGCAATTAAAAAAGTAATTACTGGAAAGACGCTCACACCATACAATCCGCACAAAGGGGCGTACATTATTCCCATTGGAAGCAGGTGGGCGATTCTTGCCATGAATCGTTTCCGCGCGTACGGTTTTTTGCCCTGGGTGCTGCGCACCCTTGTTGATGTGCGATACTACGCGCACATTTTACCGTTCCGCCGATTATGGTATGTGCTTCGTGAAGGAAAAAAATATGGAGGCATTGCCGGCGGGTGCAAGAATGAAGAGGAGTGTTTACCGCCAGAACCGCCAAAACATCATGAAAAATAACAGTACATCGTGGAGTTCAGTAGCGCCGTGGTACGACGAGTACTTAGAAACAAGTGCTGATTCGTATCAAGCAAAAGTAATTGCACCAAACTTGCTGCGGATGCTCGAGTTGAAAAAGGGAGAAGCAGTGCTTGATGTTGGCTGCGGACAAGGGTATTTTTCCCGACTTTTGGCGGAGGCGGGCGCGGCGGTAACCGGCATTGATATTTCAGAAGAGCTCATTACCTGTGCTAAAGAAAAGGGTGGCACTGCTCGCTACTTCGCCGCGCCCGCCCACGATACAAAATTGAAAGCATATTCGTTTGACACCACACTTATTGTGCTGGCGCTTGAAAACATAAAAAATATTGACCAGACATTCGCAGAAATTGCCCGAGTGTTGAAAAAAGAGGGGAGAGTAGTGCTCGTGATGCTCCACCCTGCATTTCGGATTCCGCAATTTTCAGATTGGGGGTTTGATACAAAAAAGAATCTGCAGTACCGCCGGGTTGATAAATATCTTTCAGAAGCGGCGATCGAAATTTCACAGAATCCGTTTAAAGGAACAAAAGAAGCAAAAACAGTTACCTACCATCGCAGTCTGCAGTGGTACATGAAGGTGTTTAAAAAACACGGCTTTTCCATTACCGCGATGGAAGAGTGGATTTCACATAAAAAATCAGCCCCCGGCATTCGCCAAGAGGCAGAAGATAGAGCACGAAAGGAGTTTCCAATGTTTCTCGCTTTGGAGATAGGGAAGAAGTAGTTATTTTTCTGTCCCTTGTATCTTTTTTAGTGCAAGGGGGATTTTTTTAAAATCCTGCAGCAGTGTTTCGCGCATGCCGCCGTTATAGAGTGCGGCGGCGGGATGGTAGAGCGGCAGGAAATTATTTGTTTCAATTCCTGGAATCTTTTTTATAAGCAATTTTCCGTGCACGATTGAAATTTTCTCGCCCGGAAAAAAGTGGCTCATCGAGTGCCGTCCGAGGAACACGATGAGTTTTGGTTTAATAGTGTTCAGTTCTTCGTACAGCCATTCTTTACAGGCTTCAATTTCTTCTGGCAGCGGGTCGCGGTTGTTTGGCGGGCGATACTTAACAATGTTAGTGATGTAAATGTCGGATCGCTGCATCTTGATTGACTCAAGCATTTCGGCTAAAAACTTTCCTGCAGCGCCCACAAACGGTCTCCCTTCCAAATCTTCGTTCTTACCTGGTGCTTCACCAATAAACACTATTTCAGCCTGCGGGTTCCCATCGCCAAATACTGCTTGAGTTGCAGTCTTTTTTAATTCGCAGGTGCAGTGCTCGCGCCAGTATTCATGTATTTCAGCTAATGTCTTCGACATACGCAATAATCAATAATCAAATTCCAATAATCAAACAATCTCTAAATAATTAAATTAAAAATCTAAGAACTTTTTGATACTATAGCAGAAAAAATTTTTAATAACTCTGTACATTCTGCAATAAGCTGTTTCTTCTTTTCTAATAAATGTTCTGGTATTTCAATAAGTTGCAACCAATAAATTGATTCCTTTGCTTCTTTGCGGCAAATTTTTATACGCATAAGAAAATCTTTTTTGCTCAATGCTTCATTTGCCTCTATATAATTTGCTCCTACTGAACCAGAAGATCGTACTAACTGTTTTGCATCTTCAAAAGAAGTGATAGTTTTTGGTAACTCTTTGATAAAAGTTCGGATTGCTTGAGCAAAGAGAAATGTTCTTTTTTCAAGATCAAATTCTTTCATTTCATCATTATATCATTTGGTATTGTTTGGAATGTGATGCTTGGTTATTGATCATTATGCTACCAATGTGGTAGCATTTGCGCATGTTTGGACTGAAAAACCTGTTAATGAAAAAGATGCTCAAAAACCAGCTCAAAGGGGTGCCCGAAGCCGAGCAGGAGCGGATTATTGCAGTGATTAGCAAAAACCCCGATTTCTTCAAAAAAATCGGCGAGGAAATCAAGATGAAAATGAAGCAGGGTAAAAACCAGATGGCAGCAACAATGGAAGTGATGCGCGATCACCAAGCCGAAATGCAGAAGCTGATGCAGGAGAAGTAAGGTTGTATGGGACTAAGTATTGGAATTGTCGGGCTGCCGAATGTTGGGAAATCGACACTCTTTAATGCGCTCACTAAAAAAGGGGTGCCAGCTGAAAATTACCCCTTCTGCACGATTGACCCGTCGGTGGGCATTGTTGCCGTGCCCGATGAGCGGCTGCAAAAACTTTCTGATTTTTCAAAATCTGCAAAAACTGTTCCAGCGGCGATCGAGTTTGTTGACATTGCTGGCTTAGTAAAAGGCGCTGCGCAGGGCGAGGGGTTGGGTAACAAGTTTCTCTCGAATATCCGCGAAGTGGATGCGATTTTAGAAATGGTGCGGGTGTTTGAAGATAAGGACATTATCCACGTAGCAAACAAGATTGATCCGCTCGATGATATTTCAGTTATTAATATGGAGCTGGTACTCGCTGACATGGAAACCGTTTCAAAACGGAGGGGGAACATTCAAAAAGAAGTAAAGCGCGGTGATAAACAGGCGGTACTAGAAGACGGAGCGCTCGCAAAATTGCTTCCAATACTAGAAGAAGGGAAATTAGCAGCAACTGTTTCGCTTGATGAAAAAGAAGTGCCGCTCGTAAAGCAGCTCGGGCTGCTCACGATGAAGCCGATACTCTATGCGCTCAATGCCTCTGAGGTTGCAGAAAATGTAATTGAGGGAGTGAAGCAAAAAATTCCGGGAGCGCACGTGGTAATTGATGCAGTGTTTGAAAAAGGGTTTGACGACTTAATTAAAGCTGCCTATGAACTCCTCGGGCTTGAAACCTTCTTTACCACTGGCGAAGACGAAACTCGTGCCTGGACGATTAAGAAAGGCTCAACAGCGCCTATTGCCGGCACTGCGATCCATACCGACTTTAAAGAAAAATTCATCCGTGCCGAGGTAGTATATTGGAAAGATTTGCTCGATGCTGGCTCGTACGCTGAAGCGCGCAGCAAAGGGCTGGTGCGAATAGAAGGGAAGGAGTATGTTGTAAAAGATGGGGATGTGATTGAGTTTAAAATCTGATGAATAAAATTATGAAAAAGTTATTAATCATATTGGTTATCATTGCCACAGTCTTAGGTGTTTATAAGGCTATAATCTTCATTAAAATTGATAGTTGTCTTGACCAAGGTGGTCGTTGGGACTATGAATTAAGAAATTGCGAAGACGGTAGTGCTATAGAGTTTAGGATATAAAAAAGCCGCAAGGGTTCTGTTAGGGTGATGTGCAAGGTCATTCGCTTGTCGCTACTTGACCCCCTAACTCTTGCGGCAGCCTAATTCGTGTCTACCCTTCCGGAGAAAGACAAATAGAAAAAGAGTGGCTAGTTTCTCTCTACGAATAATGTAATACTATCACTTTTCCAAAAAATAAAAAACTTGATGTGTGTTATGCGCTGCGTTTAAGATCTAAGTCCGCTTTTTTATGTCCTCAATTTCTTCTGACATCTTTTTAAGCGTCTTTTGCATATCGCTTAACAAGTCGTAATCTTTTTTCTGTTTTTGCAGCTCTTCTATTTCTTCTTTTCCCTGTACTTCTTCGATATCTTCAATATCTTCCTGAATCTCATCCACATCTTTTTGAATTTCGTCCACATCCACCTGAATCTCTTCGACGTCTTCCTGAATCTCCTCGATATCTTCGGTGTTTTTATTTACCGTCATTTGAATAAAAATCGCTAGGTAGATTGCTTCAAGCGAAACGGCAGTGGTGAGAATAAGCAGGACGCGGTCAAAATCTGCACCAAAAAGTGGCAGCAAAAAGGCTACGGCGAACACAATACTGTGCACGAGTACTGATTTAGTAGAACCAATCCATTCCGTAGCTCGGTCAGCGCGGCGTTCGATTTTTTCTCTGACCGTCGAAGGCTTTTTCATGTATGTGTTGTAGCACATAATGCTTGAAAATAAAAAACTCAACGTGCGTATTAATGACACGTTGAGTTTTACTACCATCTAAATTTTAACCTTTTTTCTGATTTTCTTTTTTTTGACATCCTTTTTCATGTCGATCGGTCGGTACTGTCGAAGATTTTTACAGGTTGCCAATCGATCTTCAGATTTTTCGATAATCTGACGAACACGTTCTTTCGTCAGGTTGTATTCGTCTGCAATACTTTCATGGCTCCAGGAAAAATCGTACCCAATACCATGTGCCTTTTTTAAAATCTCTTGCTGTTTTGGACTTAGTCGTTTAAACGCTTCTTCTAAGTCGCGCTGTAAAGATTCTTTTTCGAGTTCGGCATCGGGTGATAGGATATCATCCGGATAAATTTCGTAGAAAGAAGTATCTCCATCTCCTTCTGGTAGTGGTCCATCGAGTGAAAAGGAGCGAGAATTAATGCTAGCAGCATCAACTCTGCCTACCTCTATTTCCAATAATTCTGCCAACTCTTCGGCTGAAGGTTCACGTTCGAACTCTTGCTGTAGCTCTAAATACACTTTCTGAATTTTATTCGTTAGAGCAATTTTGTTTTGGGGTAGGCGCACCAAACGACTTTGCTCTGCTAATGCCTGTAAAATAGACTGGCGTATCCACCATACTCCATACGAAATAAATTTGAATCCGCGGGTTTCATCAAACCGTTGAGCGGCTTTTATAAGCCCCAGATTGCCTTCGTTGATTAAGTCTGACAAAGATAATCCTTGGTTTTGATACTGTTTTGCAACTGAAACCACAAAACGGAGATTTGCTTTTACTAGTTTGTCTAGGGCAGCTTGGTCGCCTTCTTTTATTTTCCGAGCAAGAACCGCTTCTTCTTCGGGTTCTATTAATTGAACTTTTCCGATTTCACTTAAATATTTTTCTACCGAATCTTGTTCTCGGTTCGTAATAGATTTTGTTATTTTCAATGGTCGTATGCTCATGGTATATTTTTTTGCACTATACAATACTAATTCAAATATATCAATAGTTCATTGTTTTGTGTCCGTTTTTTAGTTTCAGTGTAGAATAGGGTATATGACAGAAACAAAAAAACTTTCGCCTTTATTTTTCTTTCTTTCAATTGGGGTGTTGGTAGCGCTTATCGTAAGTGTTACTGGGCTCCTGCAGCTCTTGTTTGAAGCCTTCAATCATACCTTTCCTGACGTACTCACCGATTCATACCGCTATGGCTACTACAGCTACAGTTTTGAAAAACTCCGCAACTCGCTCGCGCTCCTTATTATTGTCTTTCCAGTGTTTTTGACACTCATGCACTTTTGGCTCCGAGCGGCAAAGCAGCACTTGAGCCATTGGGATGAAGTACTGCGCCGCTGGGCAATATACCTAGTGCTCTTTTTAGCGAGCGTTATGATCATCGCTGATTTGGTAACACTGGTCCGTTACTTTGTTTCAGGCGAAATAACCGTGCGGTTTATCTTAAAAGTTGCCGTGACACTTATTGCAGCAAGTGCTGTCGGTTGGTACTACATTCGCGAGCTCAAGCGCTCGGTAAATCATACTGATTCTAAAGCACGGTGGTTTGCAATTGGTTCGAGCGTCTTGGTTTTAGTTGCTATCATATATGGCTTTACGGTTATTGGCGGTCCGGGCAGTCAACGCAAGCTTAGGCTCGACCAGCGCCGCATTGACGACTTGCAATCAATCCAGTGGCAGGTAATTAGTTTTTGGCAGCAGAAAGAAACAGTACCTGAAACACTTGTCGATATCGCAACGCCGATCTCAAGCTACCTGGTGCCGCAAGATCCAGAATTTCAGAAAGGAAATGCCTATGAATACCGAAAATTCTCTGATCTAAAATTCGAACTCTGTGCCACCTTTGCTGCTCCGATGCCAGAAGGGTGGGTGCCTGAGGGGCAGGGAGGTGACATGCCAGTGCCGATGATGGATCGTGCTGAAACTTCAGTAGGGTATCCAGGTATATCAAATATAAATAACAATTGGGATCATGATGCTGGTCGCACCTGCTACCAGCGCGAGATTGACCCAGAGCTCTATCCGCCCTTCCCAAAGCCTGAGAAGCGGTAAAGTGTTTCTGTCCTGTTTGCAATTTTAGCCTTACAGTGCAAGAATATTTAGACTATGAAGCGCTACAACCACCAGAGTCTTGAAAAGAAGTGGCAGAAAGAGTGGGAGAGAAAGGGTATCTATAAGGCTGAAAGTACCAGTCGAAAAAAGAAAATGTACGTGCTTGATATGTTCCCGTACCCGTCGGGTACCGGGCTCCATGTGGGACACCCGCGTGGCTACATTGCCAGCGATATCTATGCACGCTTGAAGCGTATGCAAGGCTTCAATGTGCTCCACCCGATGGGGTTTGATTCATTCGGGCTTCCGGCTGAGCAGTACGCCATACAAACGGGCAAGCACCCGGGACCATTTACTGAAACACTCATCAGGCGCTACAAGCAGCAGCTTTCAATTATGGGGCTCTCGTACGACTGGAGCCGCGAGGTGGCAACCCATCGTCCCGACTATTACAAATGGACACAGTGGATTTTTTTGAAACTGTTTGATGCTTACTACGATGCTAAAAAGAATAAAGCCCGTGCAACTAAAGAACTCGTAAAAGAGTTTGAGAAAAAAGGAAATAAGAATAGTACTGCTGTCTGCGATACTGACACGCCAATATTTTCTGCGAAAGAGTGGAAGTCGTTTTCAAAACCAGAGCAAGAAAAAGTGCTCATGAAGTACCGGCTTGCGTACGAGGGCTATTCAGAAGTGAATTGGTGTCCGGAGCTTGGCACCGTGCTTGCAAACGATGAGGTGGTGGATGGTCCAAACGGAACACTGCTTTCAGAGCGGGGCAATTTCCCCGTAGAAAAGCGAAAAATGCGGCAGTGGTTTTTGCGCATCAGTGCGTATGCCGAACGCCTTTTGCAAGGTTTAGAAGCTATCAACTGGTCGCTGGCGATAAAAGAAATTCAGCGGAACTGGATTGGTAAAAGTGAGGGGAGTGAAATTCCGTTCATTCTCTCGAATGGCGAAACGGTAACCGTGTTTACCACGCGCGCCGATACCTTGTTTGGTGCCACCTACCTGGTGCTTGCACCCGAGCATGCGCTTGTACAAACACTACGCCCGTATATTCGCAACTGGGAAATGGTAGAAAAATATATACACGAAGTGGCAAATAAACCAGACGAAGTGCGTTCTGCTGAAGCGAAAGAAAAAACAGGCGTAGTACTAGAAGGGGTAACAGTAATTAACCCGGCAACCAAGGAGCAAATTCCAGTATGGATTGCTGATTACGTACTCGCTTCATACGGCACTGGTGCAGTGATGGCGGTGCCCGCGCACGATGAGCGAGATTTTGCGTTTGCGAAGAAATACAATCTATCTATTCGACATGTCATTTTTAAAGATGGAACTGTTGCTGAAACTGAGGAGAAACCTTTTTGTGAGTATGGAATAACGCTAAATTCAGGAGAATTTAGCGGTCTCACCTCTGAAGAAGCAAAAGTAAAAATTACTAAAGTGGTTGGCGGGAAGATTGTTACAAAATATAAGATGCGCGATGCGGTGTTTGCGCGGCAGCGGTACTGGGGGGAACCGATTCCACTGGTGCACAAGTCTGACGGCACGATTGTGCCGCTCGCAGAAAACAAGCTTCCGCTCAAGCTGCCAAACGTAAAATCATATAAACCATCAGGTACCGGTGAGAGCCCGCTTGCGAATATTAAAGAGTGGGTGCAGAAAGGGTATGAGACAAACACTATGCCTGGCTGGGCGGCGAGCTCTTGGTATTTTATCCGCTATATGGATCCGAAGAACAAGAAAGCTTTTGCTTCCAAGCAGGCTATCAAGTATTGGAAAAATGTTGATGTATACATTGGCGGAACCGAACATGCTACAGGGCACCTGCTCTATGCCCGCTTTTGGCACAAGTTTTTGTACGACCTAGGGCTCGTGCCTACTGAGGAACCATTCCAGCAGCTTAAAAACCAAGGGATGATCTTGGGTGCCGATAATCGAAAAATGTCGAAGCGGTGGGGGAATGTCGTGAATCCTGATGATGTCGTAAAAACATACGGCGCAGACACACTCCGCTTGTTCGAGAGTTTTATCGGTCCGTTTGAGGCGTCGCTTCCGTGGTCGACTGAGGGCATTATCGGTTCGCGCCGCTTTATTGAGCGTATATGGAAATTGGCTGGCACACCATTCGCTGTAAAACCGAGCGAACAGAACGAAAAGCTATTGCATAAAACAATAAAGAAAGTAACAGAGGATATTGAAAGCTTTAACTTCAACACCGCAGTGTCGGCAATGATGATTTTTACCAACAGTATTGAAGGAGCACTTACCAAAAAGCAATTTGGTATATTCGTACGACTCTTAGCGCCGTTTGCACCGTATGTTGCTGAAGAGCTCTGGCAGCAGCTTGGAGAAAAAAAGAGCATCCATCTTTCTGTGTGGCCAGTATGGGACAAGAAAAAAGTAATTGAAGATACGGTAACGATTATGGTGCAGGTGAATGGAAAAATTCGCGGACAGTTTGAAGCTCCTGTAACTATCGCCCCTGAAGCTGCACAAAAAATAGCACTCGGTCTTGAAAAAGTTGCTCCGCACCTCGCCGGAAAAAAAGTGAAAAAAGTGATTTCATTACCGCAGAAAAAGATTGTGAATATCGTGGTGTAATATTCCAGTTCACAAGCGGTAGAAAATAAAGTATCATTCCACTATATGCAAAACCCTGTTGCGCTTCGATTTTATAATGTTTCGTTTGTTCTACTCTTGTGTACCTGTGCGCTCTTACCACTCCTCTTTTTACCTGCAACGATTGGATCGTTTGCAGCCGTAAAGTACACATTGCTCTCGCTCGGCGTTTTGCTCACTGGTACCACCTGGATAATTAGCCAATTTGTTGAGGGGACAATGCAATTTCCGCGGCACCGCGCACTCTTAGGGTTGTTTATAGTGGCAGCGCTCTCATTTTTATCGAGTCTTTTTTCACCAAACGTACCAGTGTCGCTCTGGGGAAACATATTCAACTTTGATTCGTTTTCAACCATTGCCATTCTTGCTCTCTTTGCGTTTCTTGTTTCGCTCTTTGCCCGTGAGCAGCGCCGATTGGTAAAGCTCTTTCTTACTATGTTCTTTGTTTCAGCTGGAACAGTGCTCCTGCAAATTATTCTTTTCCTACTGCACAAAGTTCCTTTTGTTATAAAGTATTTCGATCACGTTGCTTCGCAGGGAACACTGGTGGGGACATGGGTTGATTTTTCATTCTTTACTGCGTTCACGTTCATTCTCTCAATACTGATGATCGAAGTACTTGCACCGAAAGGGCTCTTCAGAACACTCTCACTTGGCGGGGTGGTAGTGTCGTTGCTCGCACTCGTGTTTCTTAACTTCAACACCGCGTGGCTCTTTGCGGTTGTATCATCACTCTTGGTGTTTGTATATAAATCATCGGTCGAGCGAGCGCTCATCGCTCGAGATCAACACGCTGAGGAGCACTCCGAGTACCGACAACGATTCCCTGCTGTTTCTTTCATATCATTGCTTATCGGGCTCTTCTTCCTCCTCGCAGGCTCATCTCTTGGCGGGGCAATTTCGCGATTTTCTGGCTTGAGCTTCTCTGATATTCGCCCCTCACTTTCAGCAACACTCACTATTGCCCGTCCGGTGCTTGCTAAAGACCCCTTCTTTGGCGGCGGACCCGCTCGATTCTCTGAGCTCTGGGATCTTCACAAATCGTCTGAGATAAATAAAACTGTA
>DATIBQ010000047.1:0-2833 GCA_035457445.1 Minisyncoccota bacterium | reverse complement strand
GAGCACGTTCTCTTGGTTCATAAACTGCGAGAGCTGGTTGGTGGTAAAAAATTCTTTAATTCGAGCTTGGAGCGGACGCTGGTTAATGATTTGAATTGGGAGCGCAGTTGCCGTATCAATTGTCGACATGCGGTCTTGAATGTTGCGCTTAATCTGGGTCATACCCATAAAGATTTTTTGACTGAGCATTTCACCCACAAAACGTACCCGGCGCTGCCCGAGGTGATCGATATCGTCTTCATGTGCGCCCGGAGTAATGTTGAGCGTAATAATATGATTGACAATCACTGCGAGGTCGGCAGCCGAGAGCGTTTTGCGTTCCATCTCTTTGTCGCTCATGTCGAGCTCGAAGCGCTTGTTGAAGCGAAAGCGACCCACCGATGAAAGATCGTACCGCTCTTCAGAGAAGAGATTCTTAATAAAATCGCGAGCGTTGTCAGCTGTTGCCATATCGCCATCGCGGAGCTTGCGGTAAATTTCAACGTAAGATTCTTCAACCGTCTTTGCCGGATCTTTCTCGAGCGATTGTTTAATAATCTGAGGAGCAACATCACCAGTGAACGCTTTTAAAATATCAGCATCGGTAGTAAAACCAAGAACTCGAAGGAGCGAAGTAACCGGAAACTTTCGCTTTTTGTCGATACGCACATACACCGCACCGTCAGCCTCAGATTCAATTTCAATCCAGACACCGCGGTTGGGAATAATTTTTGCCCCAAAGTAGCGCTTGCCGCGCAGTTCGTTCAACGTGAAAAACACCCCCGATGAACGCGAGAGCTGTGGAATAATAGAACGCTCGACACCATTAATAATAAAGGTGCCATGTGAGGTCATCACCGGAATATCAGCAAGAAAGATTTCCTGCTCTTTTTCAGAAGCCGTCTGTTTGTTCGTGAGTCGAACACGTGTTTTTAACTGCGCTTCAAGCGAGAGCTTGTTTTCTTTTGCGTAGTGTTCGTCAATTTTTGGCTCAACGAGTGAGAACGACTCAAAATCGAGCTGAAACTTCTTTCCCGAGTAATCAGAGATGGGAGTAAAGTCTTTAAACACATTCTTCAGTCCGTGCTTCACCAGCCACTCAAAACTGTCGAGCTGGTGCTGGATCAAGTTAGGGAATTCAACTAGAGGCTTCTTGTACTTCGAAAAGTACTTCTTCGGGCGGGCGCCCGAAACTGCTTTTGTTTTACTCATTATTGTTTTTACTCAAATAAAAATACGCCTATTCAATACCCAATTGTGCTGGGCGGCTGAATAGGACGATCGCTCGTTTATAAAAGGAAATTTCCGGCTACTCTCATACAGAGATTTAGCTCGGGAATTGTAGAGTAAGAGCAGATTTTTGTCAAATCCACTAAAATAAGCCCGAGCGGTACTGCCTCGGGCTTATTAAAACGTTCTCTCTCTTACCACCGTTCTGCGGTTACCAACTCTCCACCGGGGTAGAGATGGAATATGTCCGCTGTCTTTTTTGGTAGCGTCGGTATCGGTATCAATACCGGTATCGGTGGTAGTGGATCAGAAACAACCTTAACTGAAACTGACTTTTTACTCTTCATTAAAAGAAGAAAATCACTTTTTATTTTTTGATTAATTTTTCTCCTCCGCTCAATTTCGTTGGTTATGTATAACTTTCTCCACTTCCTCAAAGATAGATTATTCCCCATATGATCAATTTTCTACACTATATCATAAAAAAAATATAAAGTCAAATGCTACTGCTGGCTCTTGCGCCATTCCTCTATATCCTTGTGGTTACCCATGGTGAGCACTTTCGGTACTTTATAGTTCTTCTTTTTCCAAGTAAGCACTTCTGGTCGGGTATAAGTGCGCGGTGAAGCGGTCCGATTTTCCTCAATTGATTCCCCTTTTCCGAGCACGCCAGATAATTGTCGAGCAACGGCATCGGCAATCGTAAGCGCGGGCAATTCACCACCTGTAAGTACATACGGTCCAACCGTTACTTCTTCTGCCTTCAAAATTTTTCGCACCCGATCATCTACTCCTTCATAGCGACCGCAAATAAACACAATATCGCTGTACTGTTTTGCCCACTTCTTAGCGAGTTCGTTGGTAAACTGCTTCCCGGTTGGTGAGAGCATAATTACTTTTCTCTTTTTGCCTTTTAATTTCAGTTTTTCAGTAGCCCGAAGCAGAGGCTCTGCAAGCATCACCATTCCTGGTCCTCCGCCGTAGGCACGGTCATCAACTTTGCGGTGTTTATCTTTTGTGTACTCGCGCGGATTCACTGCCGCAACCGCAATCAGCTTTTTCTCCTGCGCACGCTTCAGTATCGATTCGTCCGTATACGCCCGGATCATCTCAGGAAAAATAGTCAAAAAATGAAATTTCATAAGTATCTAGATACTAGTAAGGAGTAGGCAGAAAGTCAAAAAACCACCTATTTCTCGGTGGTTTTTATGACCTTTTTTGAGTGCGGATAATTATATTCCCTTCAAATCATCCATTGTTTCGTCGATGTTTGCGGCTTCAACTTCGCGCTTTGCGCCGCCTTCGGGTTCGTTGATTTTAAGATTTACCCGAGCATTGTGCTTCATCCCCACTACCCGCAAAAGGGTGCGGATCGCCTTGGCAGTGTTGCCGCTGCGACCGATAATTTTACCCATATCTGCCGGATTCACCGACAACGTGAGGAGTACACCCATTTCATCAACCGTGCGATCCACTTTTACATCGCCTGGATTTTCCACTAACTCTTTCACTAACAGTTCCAAAAATTCTTTATCTGACATATATTTCTTTTCTGATCTTTAGTAGTAATAGTACCGACTGGCACCTACGGTAAGTATATAAACTTTTTAAAGAAAAAACACCT
>DATIBQ010000046.1:0-2739 GCA_035457445.1 Minisyncoccota bacterium | reverse complement strand
ATCGAGCGGAGCACGCGCTCAACCTCGCTGCCAAAGTCGGCGTGGCCGGGCGTATCAACGATGTTTATTTTGGTACCCTTATAATTAACTGCCGTGTTTTTAGCGTAAATGGTAATTCCCCGCTCTCGTTCGATAGCGTTTGAGTCCATAGAAGCGCCCTCTTCAATCTCGCCTTGCTGGCGGAGCATGTGGTCGGTGAGGGTGGTTTTGCCGTGGTCAACGTGGGCAATAATAGCTATATTTCTGATTTCCATACAGTAACGGAGAATTATACACGAATATGTATAAAAAAGAAGGGCTACATATAAAAGAAAGAGCCAGCCGGTAAGGGCTGGCTTTCTAATTTTTTTATTACTTTTTAATCAGGATCACTAAACATTTCAAGATTCTCTTCGCGTTCTGCTTCCATGGTTCTTTCTAATTCTTCCGATTCAGGAATTTTTTTCTTCCGGTTTGTTGCTGCTTCTTTCTTCTCTAAAGTCTCCCAACTGTTTGTTTTATTAGCTTCATGGTTGGGGAGTTTCCAATTCTGATAGATATTAGGTCTTGGCATTGTAAAAATGGATTTTTTTACAATTTACATACATTGCAGTAAAAAGTCAAATGGCTCCATATAAAAATCCCCACATAGTCTGGGGATTTTTATATGGAGCCGACGATCGGGATTGAACCGATGACCTCGCCCTTACCATGGGCGTGCTCTACCAACTGAGCTACGTCGGCTACTATAACGACCGAACCAATATAGTATAAAAACCTTATTTTTTCAAGGGTTTTTCTGCTCTTGCCATTTTTTTAAAGCGGTATACAGTAAAAGTATGAGAAGTGGAGTCCAGCGGCAGCTTCAAAAATACCTCAGCCTGGTGCTGGTTGGCTATTTTGCTGTTACCACTTTCTACGGCAGTCCCGAGCAGCTCATTCAATCCCCCTCTGAATTATCGGGGATATGTACCGAAGCAGGTATTAGTAATACCGCTGGTACCACCCTTTCAAAGGAATCTTCGTTTTCTTGTATTCTTCCTGAACACTCTCTTATTATTGCGCCGCTTGGAGCGCCGACACTGGCAACAATTGTCGCTGAGGATCACATCAGCACTCCTCAAACCCATAGCGCCCGAGCGCCGCCAGTCCTTCTGTAAGTTACTTATTATTCACCTAGTAGAGTAAAAAAGAACATATGAAGAAAGCAAAACAATTCATTATTAGTTCAACGTTTGCGCTTTTCCTCTCGAGCTCCGTAATCACCTCGGCAGCATCCTACCCCACCACTCTGCACAAACAGGCGGTTGAGGCTGCCATTGCAGCAACAGAGCCAGTAGATGCTCCTTTGTACCTGTTTGTACCAAAAGAAGATCGGTACCAGAAAAAGATGCACTACAAACAAATGTTGCGAACAAGAGGAGAAAAACGAATGTATCGATAGTAGCAAAACCCCGACCATAGTGGTCGGGGTTTTGTATACAGTGGATTACTGAACCTTAAAATCAAACTCATACGCAGCGCTTGCTGGTTTTTCTCCAGCTAGCGGTTCAGGACGAACAGCCACTAATGCAATAGTCTTCCCGGCTACTACCAGTGATTCACCAAGAGTAATTTCTATAAGCTGCTGGACAGTGCCGTTTGTAACTGCTACCTGCACCCGCACCCTGCCCGCCCAGATACATTGTACGTTTGCTGGACACCGGCTATCTTCGAGTACTGCCGTTGGCATAATGCTTACTGCGCCTACGGTAACACTTTGCCCGATCGCTGCAGTAATAAGAGCTGGTGTTGTTTCAGTAGCAGGCAGCGGTGCAGGTTCTGCAAGAGGAGTTTGTGGTTCTGCTCCCTTCTTCACAAAACCATATGCAATAGAAACAAGAATAAGTCCTACAATAACGATGACAATATTTTTAGCAATATGCATAGGATAGGTATACCACAAAAAACCATTTACGAGCAGAGAAAACTATTAATAAGCCGGAGGGTGTAATACCCGGCAATACCAGTGGGAGCTTTCCTATTCGCTAATCGGTACGTCTCGTTTGGATAACGCAATTGAAATTTATTCACTGCCAGCGTGGTGTATGGACCAAACACACCGCTTACCCGAAGCCACGGTGCAACAGTACTTTTTAAAAAAGATTGCAGTGTTGCAATCTGTGCTGTCTGGCTGCTCCCCACCCGGAGCGTGAGGGATTCATCAAGAGAAGAGCAGGTGAGGCGGTGCGGGGTATCGGGCGCAGTAACTGCAGGAATAAGTGCAGCGGGCACTGGGGTAGGCACGAGCGAGAGCGGTTTACGCCCCTTGCTTCCCGAGTTACCTCCGCCGCCATGTGCAGCAATAACAATTGTTTTTGATGCAGAGAGGTTTGTTACCGGTGTGCTATTGGTCATAGTATTAGATGACGCATCCTGTACCGTTCCCGAAATACTTGAAACAGTGAGCGGGTTTGCCGTCTGTCCCGAGAGAACAGTGTATGTACAGCTCGCTGTTGTACTACTGCTTGCAGTAATGGTACATGAGCCGCCAGAATTTAAATTCACCGTTACTGTCCCCGTAGTAGTAACTGCCTCTGAGAAGGTAACTGTAATATTTATTGTGTTCCCCGGCGTATAGGTACCGCTCGCTGTTGTTGAAGTTATAGAAGAAACAGTTGGTGCGGTTGTATCGGAAGTAATTGGTTCATCAAATGCTACGAGCCAGTCGTAGAGCGCCAAACCAGTACTTCCGGTTGCACTTGAAGTAGTACTGTCGGT
>DATIBQ010000045.1:0-7614 GCA_035457445.1 Minisyncoccota bacterium | reverse complement strand
GAGCATGCTCCAGTCAGAGCTTGGAAAAGAGGTTAGTTTTACTGTTGATCGAAAAGGGGTAGTGCACACCATTACCGTAACACCAAAGCAAGATTCGGTAACTAAAAGCTACACCATAGGTATTGCCCTTGAGCCGCTTGAAACAGTGCAGCTACCAGTGCACAAAGCGCTGTGGTATGGGCTCAAAGATGCGTGGACGATTACCAAAAACGTCGTGCATGCACTGGGTGTTTTGGTGAGCGGGTTGGTTACGAAGGGTGGATCAGGGCTAAATCAGTTTATTGGACCGGTGGGGCTTGCAACGGCAGTATCCGAGGCTTCACAGGTTGGTGCTTCGTATTTCTTCTCGTTTATTGCACTTATTTCCCTTAACTTGGCAGTGCTCAATTTGGTGCCGTTTCCGGCGCTCGATGGAGGGCGACTCTTGGTGCTCGGGCTTGAAGCTGTAACTCGTCGAAAATTTAACAAAACAGTGGTGGGGATAATTCATGCGGTAGGGTTTGGACTCCTGATTTTACTTATGATTTTCCTCACTATTCAGGACGTTCGACATCTGTAAAGGGGTTTGTTGACAATTTTTGCATCCATGATAAAATCAGTTAGTAGAAAATAATTATTACACCATGTCAGTTATCAGCTTTAAACCAAAACAAATAACCAAGCGCCTGCTCTCGCAGTTGCAGACCCGTGCCCACGATATTATTGTGAATCGCTATGGGTTGGGCGACGATCCCGAGCCAAAAACACTCGAGGCAATCGGCAAAAAGTATGGCATTACCCGTGAACGCGTTCGTCAGATTGAAAACGCGGCGCTTGCTGCTATCCGCAAAGGAGAGGCATTTAAAGCTGAACACAAAGTATTTAGCGAAATTAAGGATATTCTCAGTACCCTTGGTGTAATGGTACATGAAGACGAGCTCCTCTCGAGTATTTCAAAAGATAAATCAGTACAGAATCACATCAACTTTTACTTGGTCCTTGGCGATGAATTTAAGAAGCTGAAAGAAGACGACGCATTTAAATCACGCTGGACGATTGACGAAGAAGTGTCAACGATAATCCACGAAGCGCTCCACACGGTGTACCGCAACATTTCAGATCAGGAACTCTTGGCAGAGCACGATTTAGTGCAGCGATTTTTGGTTGAACTGAAACAAATTTCAGAACAGTATAAAAACGAAGAAGTTGCTCGCCGCTGGCTCTCTATCTCAAAAAAGATTGCAAAAAATCCGCTCGGAGAATGGGGTCCAGCTGATTCGCAGAACGTAAAAACACGCGGTATTAAAGACTACGCCTATTTGATGATGAAGAAGCATGGCAGCCCGATGCACTTCCGTGAAGTTGCAAAAGCAATCTCAGACACGTATGGCAAAAAAACGCATGTGGCAACCTGCCATAACGAACTCATTAAAGACCCGCGCTTTGTGTTAGTTGGTCGCGGCTACTACGCACTTGCTGAATGGGGTTATAAACCAGGTGTCGTTCGTGACGTGATTCGCGAAACACTCGTTAAAGAGGGCCCACTCTCAAAAGAAGAAATTATCGATCGCGTGCTCAAAGAGCGATTTTTGAAGCGAAACACGATTATTGTGAATCTTCAAAACAATAAGCACTTCAAAAAACTGGACGACGGACGGTACGCTGCTGCATAATATAAGGGATGGCAGATGATAAGGGCGCAAAACCCGCTGCTCCCGCAGGACATGATCCAATAGTGTTAATTATTGGCGCTCTTTTGGCTATTACCCTTATTGCTAACCTGTTTGGCGGGAAAGGAAAAAATCAGGAACCGCAAAAAACTGCTCCCGCTGCACCGCAGCAGCAAGCAGTAGTTGAGCAGCAGGCAACGTACGAGCAGTCGTGCGGGCTGTTTGTGAGCTCACCGGAACCGCTGCAAAAAGTTTCAGGCGGAGCGCTGTTACTTGAAGGAATGGTAGGATCGTGCGAGTGGATACCAACGGGTTCAATTGGCTTGTACGCACAACTGATAGATTCTGCCGGCAACTTAGTGAGCAATTATATAGCAGTTCGTGCCGAAGGCGGACCGGGAACCCCAAATGCGCCAATTTTAGGCACCGCACGACCGTTTTCTACCCATATTACGCTCACCGGTGTACCTAAAACAAAAACAGGATTCCTTATTTTAGTAAATCCAGATACTACTCGAGCAACGACAAAAACAGTTCGTATCCCTGTTCGGTTTCAATAATCATTCATTTGCTATACTGGTAACTATCTATGTACCAATCATACTCAGCGATATTCACCGCCTTGTTTGGACAAGTGGCGATTTTTATCGCGCTGGTGGTACTGCTTATTATGGCGTGGAATTTGTGGCTCACCTACATCAACACGCTCTTTTTAAATTCTATCAAGTGGGTACTACTAGAAGTACGCCCGCCAAAAGAGGTGCACAAATCGCCGCTCGCTATGGAGCTGGTACTCGGTGCACTGTACCAAACGGGCGGTGTAGGAACCTGGTACGATCGCTACTGGAAAGGGAACCTCCGCTACTTTTTTTCACTCGAAATAGTGTCGCACGAAGGGAAGGTTCGGTTTCTTGTCCGCACCCCTGATCGGTTTAGAAAGCTTATTGAATCGCAAATCTACTCGCAGTACCCGCAGGCAGAAGTGTTTGAGGTTGAGGATTACACAAAAAAAATCCCCGATTACAAAAAGGGTGGACCAATCGAGCTGTGGGGGTGTCGGTTTGAGCTCACCAAAGACGATCCGTATCCGATAAAAACATACGTTGATTATGGGCTCGATAAAGCAGTTGGTTCACTCGATGAAAATCAGCGGATCGATCCTATTACACCAACACTTGAATTTATGGGTTCGCTCGGCGCAGGAGAATATTTCTGGTTTCAAATTTTGGTGCAGCCTGACACAAAACGCTTTAGCGTAAAAAATAAAGAAGGAAAAGAAGAATCAGGGAAAGATTGGAAAGATAAAGGTCGGGAAGTTATCAAGGAACTGAAAGGGAAGCTGCTCGAAAAAGATGCTGAAGGAAAAGTGATGCCGGGAACTTCCTCGCAAGGTCAAAAACTGGTGATAGAAGCGATTGAGCGGAGTATTAACAAGCTCGGTTTTGATTGTGGTATTCGAGCACTCTATCTTGCTGAAAAAGCATCGTTTAATGCTGGTGCCCGCATCCCTTCGCTCACGGGCATTCTCCGACAATTTAATTCAAGCGACCTCAACGGTTTTAAACCGGCTGAAACCACCAGTTTCGATTTTCCATGGCAGGACCCTTTTGGAACCCGGCTTGAAACAAAAAAGAAGTACCTGCTCTCAGACTACAAAAATCGCTCATACTTTTACGGAGGATTTTCTTTTGATGATGTTAAAAAATATTTCACTTCGCCCGGGAAGAGTGGTAAGAAACCTTTTATTTTAACCAGTGAGGAGTTGGCGACACTCTTTCACCTCCCTGGTACCGTGCTTGAAACGCCATCATTCGAGCGTATTGAGGCTACCAAAGGAGAACCGCCCGCAAATTTACCAATATAACCTATGGAATACGACACACTTCCTCCACGCCGCAGACGGCACAGCCTTCTCATACTCAGTATACTAATTTTTTTGCTGGGAGTTGGCGGGTACTTGTTTGGTTTAAATCGTCCGCCAGAATCGTTTCCGGTGCCGTATCAGTTTACTATTGACCCAGGGCAGAGCCTCTTTTCAATTTCAGGCGAGCTGCAAGCTGAGGGTGCTATACAATCGCGCCGATTACTTGAGTTCTGGATGCTCTTGTTTGGTACTGATCGCGCCATTAGCGAGGGTGAGTACTACTTCACCAAACCTGCAACAGTATTTCAGATGGCGCTCCGTATTACCGGAAGACAGTTTGGTATTGACCGCAAGCGGGTAACTTTTCCTGAAGGGTTCACGAGTACCGATATGGCAGCACGTCTCTCAGAAACATTTACCAATTTTGACGGAGCACTTTTTTTGAACTTGGCAAAAGAGCATGAAGGGTACCTGTTTCCTGATACGTACGCATTTTTTCCGTCAGTAACGCCTGATGTAGTAGTTACCACATTGCGGAAAAACTTTGAACGACGTGTACTACCGCTTGAGGCTGCAATTACTGCATCAGGTAGAACAAAGGAAGAAGTTATTACCATGGCATCGTTGGTTGAACGTGAAGCAAATGGCACGGAAGATAGAGCGATGGTTGCCGGTATTTTGTGGCGACGATTTGATGAAGGAAAGTTGCTCCAAGTCGATGCTCCTTTTGCGGCATTTTTAGGAAAAACAAGTAGCGAGCTTACAAGGAGCGATCTTCTCCTTGACGCACCATTTAATACCTATAAACATGTGGGGCTCCCGCCGGTACCGATTGCAAACCCTGGGGTTGCTGCTATTGAGGCAACCGTGTATCCGACTGCTTCACCCTACCTCTTTTATTTACATGATGCAGACGGTACAATCCACTACGCGCGTACGTATGCAGAGCATTTGAAGAATATTACGCGCTTTTTAAAGAATCGTAAGTAAAAGATATATGTTGAATCAAACTTTTGCATTTATAGATGTTGAAACTACCGGCTTGAGCACTGAAACGCACGAAATTATCGAACTCGGTGCGGTTCTTGCACGGGTCACCGATGGAGCATTAGAAGTGGTGGATCAGGTTGATTTGAAGGTAAAGCCCGAGCATATTGAAACTGCCGACCAACAGGCACTTCGAGTAAATAACTACGATGAAGGCGCGTGGCTTTTTGCATATACCTTAGAGGAAGCAATAAAAACATTTGCCAAAAAAACAAACGGTGCGATTATGATTGCGCACAACCTTGCCTTTGATTACGGTTTTATTTCAAAAGCATTTGAAAAAACCGGCATTGCAAACGATATGCACTATCACAAGCTCGATACTATTTCTATCGCTTTTGCAAAATTAGCGGGGCAGGGCGATGTAAACAAATTCTCACTCAACGCGCTCTGCCAATACTACGGTATTGAAAATAAGCGTGCGCACAGCGCCTTCTCAGATGCGTATGCCACCTACGAGGTGTTTAAAAAGTTGATGGGGTTAAAATAAAAACCCCCGCCGCGAAGGTAGGGGGCTGTTAGGTGACCAACCATATATCACCTAAAGATTAAAGATTCCCGACTTTTTATAGTAATCATTTTATTTTTTGTGTCAAGTTTCTCTCGTGCTAGTATCTTTTGGTGAGCAAGCAGCAGAAAAAAGTATTTGTGGGCATCTCGGGCGGGGTAGACTCGTCGGTTTCGGCACACCTACTTAAAAAGGCGGGGTACGAAGTACATGGGGTGTTTATTAAAACCTGGGCACCTGATTGGGTACCTTGTACCTGGGTGGATGAAAAGCGCGATGCAATGCGGGTGTGCGCGGCGCTCGGTATTCCGTTCCATTTTTTAGATTGTGAAGCAGAGTATAAAACAGCTGTTGCTGACCACATGATTGCTGAATACCGCGCCGGCAGAACACCAAACCCTGATGTCCTTTGTAACCGGATTATTAAGTTCGGTTCATTTCTGCAGTACGCGCTCGCCCAGGGTGCAGACTACATCGCAACTGGGCACTACGCACAGGTAAAAAAAGAAGATGGGTATCAGTTGCTAAAAGGAGCAGATGCAGCAAAAGATCAATCATACTTTTTATGGATGCTCACTCAAGCAGATTTGGCACATACCCTGTTTCCGATCGGACATTTGCAGAAAAGTGAAGTGCGCCGGATTGCGGCGAAAGCAAATCTTTTTACCGCCGAGAAAAAAGATAGCCAAGGTATCTGCTTTTTAGGCGAAGTCGATATGAAGGATTTTTTACGGCACTATATTACTCCGCGGCAGGGAGCTGTAGTGGATACCTCTGGAAACGTAATTGGTACTCATGACGGTGTGTGGTTTGTAACCCTGGGCGAGCGGCATGGTTTTACTGTTACCGTGCGCGCCGATGCTGGTCCGTACTACGTAGTTAAAAAAGATATCGATAAAAATACTATTACGGTTGCATCGCACTACATTCCCGAGAGTGAACTTGTATCAGAAATAATACTAAAAAATATAAACCAGATTATTCCATGGGAGGCAGGAAAGCGGTATCAGGCACAACTGCGCTACCATGGCGAGCTCGTATCGTGCACCATTTCTGGAGAAAAAATTATTTTTGAAAAACCAGTCCTTGCAACTCCTGCGCAGTCGCTCGTGCTCTATGATGGTAATACGTGTGTGGGTGGAGGAGTAATTATATAGCTACTTTTTGTTTTTATTACCGTTTCTCGGTATACTTCTCGGTATATGTATACCGCAGTTATGGGAATAGATCAGGTGTTTGTTAATTTAGCTATTGCAATGTTTTTGGGAATGGTTATTGGGCTTGAGCGCTTTGTCGCGGGCAAAACCGCTGGTATGCGCACGTACACCCTCGTTTCGCTCGGCTCTGCGCTGTTTGTTACTATTTCTCAGATTGTCGCGGCGCAGTTTTCAATAAACCAAACATTTGATCCGCTCCGTGTTGCTGCGCAGGTAGTTGCTGCTGCCGGATTTTTGGGCGTTGGAGCAATATTCCATCGGAATAACCAGGTGAGTGGTGTAACCACTGCCAGCGGTTTGTGGGTTGCCGCCGGTATTGGGCTGGCTGCCGGATTTGGGCTTTACGAGATTGCGATTATGGTAACAGTGCTCACCCTTTTTATTTTCATTGCGCTCTGGTTTATTGAAAGGCAGATCAGCAAGATTTCAGCCCGCTCAAATAAAAATTTTAATCTCTCTGAGCAGCATCCAGAGCTTGAAGAGTAAGCCAGTTCTCCTTTTATCTTCTTTCTGTTAGAGTACCAACCATGATGACCAGCGCAGAAATCCGGAAACGATTTTTAGATTTTTTTGCAAAGCGCCAGCATGCAATTTTGCCGAGCGCTTCTTTGGTGCCTGAAAACGATCCGTCGGTACTTTTTAATACAGCCGGCATGCAGCCGCTTGCTCCATACCTGCTTGGAAAAAAACATCCGCTCGGAAATCGGCTCGCGAGCTGCCAAAAATGTGTTCGCACCGGAGACATTGATGAGGTGGGCGATAATCGACATCTTACCTTTTTTGAAATGCTCGGAAACTGGTCGCTTGGAGATTACTTTAAAGCAGAAGCAATTGAGTGGAGCTATAAATTTTTGACTTCTAAAGAGGAAGGGTTAGGACTCGATCCGGCACGCCTTTATGTTACCGTGTTTGAAGGCGATGAAAATGCCCCGCGTGATACTGAGGCAGCAGCACTATGGAAACAGTATGTCCCAGAAAATCGGATTTACTTTTTGCCAGCAAAAAATAACTGGTGGAGCCCGGGAGATAACGGTCCGTGTGGTCCCGATACTGAAATGTTCTACGATACGACTACAGAAGGGCTTGGTGACATGACTCATGACGAATTTATGGCTGCTGATGATCGCGGTGAGGTAGTTGAAATCTGGAACGACGTATTCATGGAGTACGAGAAAAAAGGGGGGAAAGTTATTGGAAAGCTTGTACAGAAAAATGTTGATACTGGCAGCGGTCTTGAGCGTATCACGATGGTGGTACAAGGAAAATCGAATGTGTATGAAATTGATACATTTGTGCCAGCAATAGAAATTATCAATGCAAATACTAGTG
>DATIBQ010000044.1:0-7158 GCA_035457445.1 Minisyncoccota bacterium | reverse complement strand
CGGGGCAAAAAATTACATTGTGAAGGCAAACAGCACACCGTCAGAAGTCGTCGAACGGGTCAGTGCACTTCTTAAAGAAACAGTAACTACATAATATATGGACTACAAAACAGAACTGAATGAACTCATACAAATACTGATACGGGAAGCCGGATCAGATTTATACATTTCTTCTGCGCGCTTTCCTACTATTCGGGTAAATGGCGAGCTCGTGTTTTTGGTAACGAGAACACAGTACTCAAACGACGATGCTCTGGCGACCTTAAAAATACTTCTCTCGAAAGAGCAGTATGATCGGTTTATAGAGCAGCAGGAAATCGATTTTTCATACGAATTTCAAAAAGGGGTGCGCTTGCGCGGCAATGCCTTCATACAGCGGGGTATGTGCTCTATTGTGATGCGCTTAATTCCAAAGGTAAAAACATTGGAAGAGCTGAACCTGCCGCCCATTTTGGCTGAGTTTGCTCGCAAGCGCCAGGGATTTTTCTTGGTGGTGGGTCCTGTAGGGAGTGGTAAAAGCTCTACAATGTCGGCAATGGTAAATATTATTAACCACGAACGTGCCGCACACATTCTTACGGTTGAAGATCCTATTGAGTATGTGTACGATACTGGCCGCTCGATTGTTGACCAGCGTGAAGTGGGGATTGATACTGCTGATTTCTCAGTAGCGCTCAAATCAGCATTCCGCCAAGATATGAATGTTATTTTGATTGGCGAGATGCGCAATCCAGAAACGATTGCAACCGCAGTAACTGCAGCTGAAACTGGGCACTTGGTGCTCTCAACACTGCATACCAACACCGCAAGCCAGACCATTGATCGCATTATCGATTCATTCCCACCCGGGCAGCAGGATCAAATTCGCATCCAGCTTGCCTCGTCGCTCATTGGTGTGTTCTCGCAGCGGCTGGTGCCGCGTATTACCGGCGGGCGACTGCCGGCGTACGAGCTGATGATGAACAACAATGCTGTCTCAAATCTCATTCGTGAAAAGCGCACCCATGAAATTGATGTCGTGATTGAAACCGGCTACGAGCAGGGGATGATCGACATGAATCGGTCCTTAGTCGACCTCGTCCGTCGCGGAGAAATTAGCGTTGAAAACGCTTTCGCGTTTTCAACCAATCCAAAAACACTTGAGCGTCTTTTATAGCAACACATGAATTATCGATACACTGCCGTTACAAATACCGGAGAAAAACGCGAAGGCTACATTGAAGCTACGAGCCGCGAGCTTGCTGTGTCGGGTTTACAGCGCCGCGATTTAATTGTTACGTCAATAAAGAGCGAGAGCGAGCGAAAGAAGTGGTTCGAGATTACTCTATTTGAAAAAATCCCAATGAAAGAGGTGGTGATTCTCTCGCGGCAGATGTCCACCTTGTTTGAGGCGCAAGTTTCCGCCCTCAAAGCTTTTTCGCTCTTAGCAACAAATACGGCGAGCAAGCCGCTCCAGCGTAAACTTGAAACTATCGTTACCGACCTGCAAGCGGGCTCTTCTATCGCAAACGCACTTGCCAAGCACAAGGCAGTGTTTTCAGATTTTTACATAAACATGGTGCGTGCCGGAGAAGAGTCAGGGAAGCTCACGCAAGTGTTTGAATACCTCGCTGATTATCTTGACCGTCAGTACGCGCTTACCTCAAAAACAAAGCATGCGCTGGTATACCCCGCATTTGTGATCGGTATCTTTTTTATCGTCATGACTATCATGTTTACCGTGGTGATTCCAAAGCTCTCATCAATTATTACTGAATCGGGGCAGGATATTCCGATTTATACCAAAATCGTGATCGGCATTAGTAACTTTTTAGTAAACTACGGTATCTTCCTACTCATTTTTTTAATTGTATTGTTTGGCTACCTATTCCACCTGAGTCGAACCGTGCGGGGCAAGCAGTACTTAGACGAAATAAAACTTTCAGTACCGGTATTAGGCAGCCTGTTCCGAAAGCTGTACCTTGCTCGTATTGCTGATAACATGGATACGATGCTCTCATCGGGGATTCCGATTGTGCGCGCAATCGAGATCACTGGTTCAGTGGTGGGCAACAAACGTTTTCAAGGCATTTTGACAGAGGCAGTGCAAGCGGTAAAAAGTGGACGCTCTTTTTCACAATCACTTGAAGTGCACAAAGAAATTCCAACCATTATGCCGCAGATTATTCGAGTCGGTGAAGAAACGGGAAGTTTGGGAAATATTTTAAAAATGCTCGCTAAATTCTACAAGCGCGAGGTTGATGAGGCAGTCGACACGCTCGTTGGACTCATTGAGCCGTTCATGATCATTACTCTTGGCTTGGGTGTTGGTTTACTGCTCGTTTCCGTCTTGGCACCAATTTACAATATTGCTGGGGGTATATCTTAATCCACACCCCCTTGCGTGGCGGGGGAAGGTGCGTGGTATAATCGTTCCATTACAAAGGAATTTGTAATAATCGATTATTATCAGATTCGAAAAAAAGATAACTTTATTATGAAGAAGAATTTTAACAAAGGCTTCACCCTGATTGAACTATTGGTGGTTATTGCCATCATCGGTATCTTGGCCTCAGTGGTGCTTGCCTCTCTTAACTCAGCTCGTACCAAAGGAGCTGATGCTGCGGTAAAATCGAACTTGGCAAATGCTCGCGCACAAGCTGAGCTCTTTTATGATGCAAATAGTAATAGCTACGATGGAGGAACAAACGCAACGGATGTTTGTGATCCTGCTGGTGTAGTGAGTACTATAAAAGGTATTAGTGCCAACGTGGTTGCTGCCGCAACAGCAGGCGGTGCTACTGCTGGTGTTGTGGTAAACAACGATACTTCAACTCCTACGGAAGCTTCATGTAATAGTAGTGCATCTGCATGGGCTGCAGAATCACCGCTGAAAACTGCTGGTCAGTACTACTGTGTTGACAGTACTGGAACAGCGAAACAGGGCGGTGCTGCTATGCTTACCGGTGTAGCTGACTATACTTGTTAAGATAAGTTGTTTATTAAAAACACCCGCACTTTGCGGGTGTTTTTAATTTTAGTACGGTATACTTAATAGTACATGCTATTTATTCCGGTGCTTGTATTTATATTTGGCACTATCATCGGTAGCTTTTTAAACGTGGTGATTTACCGAATTAACACTGGTCGCAGTGTGGCGAAGGGGCGCTCGAAGTGTGCCATCTGCAGCACGACGCTCCACTGGCAAGAGCTTGTTCCAGTATTCTCGTTTTTAGCGCTCGGCGGAAAGTGTAAAACGTGCCGTACTAAAATTTCGTTCCAGTATCCAGTGGTTGAACTCCTCTCAGGGCTTCTCTTTACCGTGCTCTATATCCACATACTCATTCCGGCGTGGTTCTCGCCGCTCGCCTGGCTCGAGTTTTGCTTTGTTGCAGCACTGGTATCACTCGCACTTGTTATTGGTGCATATGATTTTCGGCATAAAATTATCCCTGTAGTACCAATGTGGATTACGCTGGCACTGAGTATTGTTGCGCTTGGTGCTCGGCTCTTTCTTGATCACTCATTCCCGATAGTTGAGGCGTTGGTGGCAGGACCACTTGTTGCAGCACCGTTTTTCCTGCTCTGGGGCATTTCTCGGGGCCGATGGATGGGGTTTGGCGACGTAAAACTTGCGCTTGCGTTGGGATGGCTGTTTGGTATTGGCAGCGGCTTTACAGTGGTACTGGTTTCGTTTTGGATTGGCGGTTTAACAGGGCTTTTCCTTTTGGCGCTCTCAAACCGCTACAGCATGCAGTCGCAGGTACCCTTCGCCCCGTTTTTGCTTGTTGCCGCGCTCGTTGTATATTTTTGGTCGCTCTCGCTAAGCTCATTTTTACCGCTATGAGAAAAAAACAGCAGTACAACGCAGGGCTCACTCTTATCGAAATGCTTGTCGTGCTTGGTATTTTTGCTACGGTGTCGGGGATACTCTTATTTAACTACGGGGACTTTCGGAACAACGTTTCAATTCGTAACTTAAGCCAAGAGGTCGCGCTTGCAGTGCGTAAAGCGCAAACATACGCAACGAGCGTTCGCGGTACCAGTATTGGCGGCAGTACCCGCGATTATCCGGCATACGGAATTGCGTTTGCATCCACCGCGGCCGTTCCTGACCTTGCTCCCGATCAAAAAGAAATTGTACTTTTTGTTGATGTACCCCCGGGTGCTGATCCGGAACTCAATGGTGATACGTACTACTCGTACGGGAGCGCAACGTGCGGTGCTGTTTCAGAGGGGGAGGAATGTTTTGAGAAGCTCCAGATTGCTACCACCGATAAAATAAAAAAAGTTGAAGTGTGCACTAGCAGCTTTACCTGTTCAGAAGTTCCTGAAGTCTACATTAGCTTCCAGCGGCCAAACCCCGATGCGGTGTTCTGTGTGCCTAGTGGAGCAGTATGTGATAGTACTGTTTATTCATCAGCTATACTTACGCTTGAGTCCGCTGTCGGTCTGCAAAAAAAAGTATCGGTCTGGAATACCGGACAAATAAGTGTTCAATAATATATGCGACGTACCCACACTAGACAACTAAAAAAACAGAGAAACGAGGGATTTACCTTAGTTGAGCTTATGGTATCACTGAGTTTGTTTACGGTCGTTATGCTTGCAACGATAAGCTCACTCCTTATTGTCAACGATGCTTCTCGCAAGGTGCAATCGATGCGAGCAGTGATGGATAACTTGAATTTTGCTGTTGAGGCGATGTCGCGCACGATTCGTACCGGCTCAGAGTATATATGCGATGCAGGAAATACCGGACCAAATGTTAGTTGTCCGTTTGCTGATGGCAACCCTGCAGATAGTATTCGGGTTCGTTCAGAGGAGAGTACCCCGGGCAATGATATTTACGTCGACTTCCGTCTCGGTTCTGCGGGCGGGGTAGGAGTACTTGAGCGCCAGCGTACTGTTGGCGGTGTGCCAACCGGCTGGCAGGCAATGACTTCATCAGAGATAGATGTTCAAGAGTTGCAGTTTTATGTTGATGGGGCAGAGACGAGCGATCTTACGCAGCCTTCAGTAACGCTCTTTATTAAGGGGACGGCAGCTACCAATAGTACCCAGGTGGCGCCGTTCTCGATTCAAACAAAAATTAGTCAGCGCACGATTGAGTAAGTATGAAAAAACCACAACCACTACAATCAGGGTTCACATTGGTAGAAACACTTGTCGCTATTCTTATGTTAACACTCACCATGGGGGCACTCTTTACCTTGGCTTCCGGCGGGCTCTTTTCAGTACGTTATGCTCGCAATCAACTGGTGGCAAATAATTTGTTGCAAGAAACAATTGAATCAGTGCGTAACGACCGCGATACCGCAGTGCAAAATAATGTTCCGTGGGATGCTTGGCTTGGCACGTACAACGTTGATACTAATGGAAGTATGCAGGATCCGGGCGATCTCTCTTCTGGCTGTTTCTCATCAAACGGCTGTACGGTTGATTCATACGCAGGCACGGTAAAAGCGTGTTCAACCGATAGTTGCCAGCATCTTACCTTCTACCCAAACTCAAATTTTTATGGATACGAATCATCGTACCCTGGGGTGCAGACAAATGGCGCATACTCCACCTCATACGCTCGAAAGATACAATTTGTTTCAACGAGTAACCCCGATCAATATATCGTCACCGGAGAAATTAAGTGGAATAATGGCACAGCTACAAAGACGCTCACGCAATCGATGTTATTAACGAAGTGGCAGCCGTAAATGTATGAATAAAAAAAACAGCAAAAAAAAATATCCAACACAGGCAGGGTTTGCAATGCTCTTTACGGTACTGCTTATTAGTTTGGTACTCTCGCTCGCGCTCGGTATTTCAAATATTACTTACAAACAAACTATTCTCTCCTCACTCGCTAAAGATTCACAGATTGCATTTTATCAGGCAGACGCCGGTGCTGAGTGCGGTTTGTACTACGATTTTACGCTCAACGCATTTCCTGAACCGAGTACCTTTGCTGCTATACAGTCGACTGTTCCTACTATTACCTGCGGTACGGAAACACTTACCCTAGACCCAGCCGATAGTAGTGATGACGATTTTGTGTACCGTTCCAGTCCGGCATCTCCCTCAAACCCCTGCTACAACGTTGTTTTTGACAAAACCGGCGTTGAGAATATCATTCAGGCGTATGGGTATAACATCTGCGATCAAGACCATCCGCGCCAAGTTGAGCGTGCGCTGCAAGTACGGTACTAGCCTATGACCGAAGCGCTTGCCCGTGAGCGAATACTAAAACTGAAAGCCGAGATTGAGCGGCTTCGTTTTGCGTACCATGTACACAATGCGCCCGGAGTAACCGATGATGTGTATGAATCACTCATGCGCGAACTCCATGCACTTGAGGAAAAGTTCCCCCAATTTGCAGTGTCAGAGAGTCTGAATCGAATTGCAGGAAAGCCGCTCGATAAATTTAGAAAAGTAACACACAGCAGCCGGATGCTCTCGCTCCAGGATGCGTTTGGTGCCGAGGAATTGTACGCCTGGGAAAAGCGCGTTAAAAAACTACTTGAAGGAAAACCGTACCGATACTTTGCTGAACTAAAGCTTGATGGGCTCGCGGTGAATCTCCGTTATGAGCAGGGAGTATTTGTGCAAGGTGCCACCCGTGGAGACGGATTTGTCGGTGAAGACATTACCGAGAACATAAAAGTAATTGGTGATATTCCACTGCGGCTGTTGCCGCCCTATCCACAGCATATTGAAGTGCGCGGAGAAGTGGTGATGCAGAAGTCGGTGCTTGAACGGTTAAACAAAGAGCAGGAAGAAAAAGGGTTGCCAAAATTTGCCAACACGCGCAACGCAGCAGCAGGTTCAGTGCGCCAGCTTGATCCAAGCATTGCTCAATCTCGACAACTTTCTTTTTTTGCATACGATATTGCCGTGCTGCAGGGTGCTCAAAAAATTCCTGAGTTTCATTCAGAAGAGCATGCACTTTTGCGTGAGCTTGGATTTCCGGTTACAAGCCAAGAGTGTGTTGCAAAAACACTTCCGGAAATCGAAACCTTTATTGCTGCTATTGGCGAAGAGCGCGAACACTTGCCCTATCACATTGACGGCATCGTGGTGCAAGTTGATGAACTTTCACTCCACGATCGGCTTGGGGTGGTGGGGAAGGCGCCACGCTATGCGGTAGCGTTTAAGTATCCTGCCGAGCGAGCGACCACCATGGTA
>DATIBQ010000043.1:0-4341 GCA_035457445.1 Minisyncoccota bacterium | reverse complement strand
GATTTTATTCTTGTGATACAAAGTGAAAACTATGTCACCAAGAAAAAGAAAACTAGAGAAGAGTTGCTGCAATTGTTTGATTTGACCCCGTAACGACTTTGCTCTTCGGAGCAAGACTTGTGCGTAGAGGAATCATTCCATCCGAGAATGACTGCTCGTACAGGTAAGATGCAGCCTTCCGATACTATTCGGAAGAAGGTATAGTCTACACTCCTAGAAATAGGGGAATATACGTGACGAGAGGACCGAAATGAACGAACCTCTGGTCTATGGGCTCTACCGCCAGGTGGACTGCCCAGTAGCTATGTTCGGAATGGATAACCACTGAAAGCATCTAAGTGGGAAGCCAGCTCCAAGATTAGGTATCGTTTGAGGGCCCTAGGAGATGACTAGGTTGATAGGCTTTAGGTGTACGCGCAGCAATGCGTTCAGCCGAGAAGTACTAATTGCCCGATTCCTATTAGGAAATCTGGAAATCATACCCGTTGCAAGACGGAAGTATAAAAAAGAACGTTCAGCAGCATTAAACACTCTGTCTTGGTGATTTGTCGCAGGGGTCACACCTCTTCCCATTCCGAACAGAGTAGTTAAGCCCTGTAGAACCGATGATAGTCCTCAAGGGCAAAAGTAGGTAGTCGCCAGGACTGAGTGTTTAATGCACAAAAACCCACCCCATGAAGGTGGGTTTTTGACATTTTAATAATTATATGTATAATGAACAAAAATCATTGTTATGTATATAAACACAACACTCATTATTATTCTCTGCCTAATTGCTGCTGTGGCATTTTTTTTCTTTATTCGTTCTACTCTAAAAAAGAATCGCTTGGTGGAAAAACATGAAGCAGTTATTAAAAAATTTTCATTTAATACGGAATATTCTTTATGTGAGCATGTAGAGGAAATAATTTCCTTGGCATGGAAGTGGCAGACAAAAACTATATACTGCCTCCTTTCTGGTTATGGAGAATGTATTATGCGAGGACTTCGTAATAAGCTTATGGCAATGGGGAGTCTTTCTCCTAAAATTATTTTGGAATACCTTGAAAAGCATGGCTATACATACAAGCAGGAGTGGCGATTGAATACAAAAGACCAAGCGGGAACCGAATTACTTCGGAAAATATGGAGAGCAGCGATACTACGTTATCTGGGTGACTGTCAAAATAGATTTGAATATGCTTTTAGGTTTATGTATAGTTTGACAGAGGCTCCTTCTGTTTCAGACTTGAAAGTATGGCATGAAGATTTTTTGGTTTGCCAAGACATCCAGCGTTCTCTTTCCTCACTTTACTTTATTGAAAAAATGATCGAAGAGATGGAAAGCTATTTCTTCCAAAGAGTGGTGTCAAAAATTGAAATGGATCCATCGATTACTGTTAACGAGTTGAATGAAATTGAATCAATTTTGAAATCTGTGGTGCCAGTAAATAGTAACCAGTTAAATAATCTCATAGTGCTTATGCATGACTATAAGAAGAAAGTTGGAATAAAATAACGTACTTACATTTGTGTAATAGAAGTCCCGCCGCAGAGCGGGCTTTTTTGTTATACTGAAGGGGATGAACTGGGCAGTGCGTCGAAGGTTTTTATATGTACTCATTACGTTCCTTGCTGCAGGAACGCTCTTTGCTATTGTGTTTCGGAACGTACTCTACCAGGCACCAACCTGTTTCGATAGTAAACAGAATGGGGAAGAAGTTGGCATTGATTGCGGCGGGGGCTGTGCACGGTATTGCCCAAACACGCTCGCGCTTCCCAAGGTTCGCTGGAAGCGCAGCTTTCCTATTGCCAGCGGGTTTGCTCACGCAGTTGCCTCTATCGAGCATAACTATCCAAATACTGGCTTGCGCTCTCTCACCTACGAATTTACTCTCTTGGACGCGAACAATGAGCGTATCACTACTCGTCGCGGTACTACCTTTATTGGTGGACACGGGCGCTCAGCTATTATCGAGCCGCTTATTCCCGTGGGTAAGCAGGTACCGGTGGTAACGCAATTCGAAATTCTCTCGAGTGATTCGTGGGAGAAATTTCCTGCAGGGGTGGATGACAGTACGTTTAAGGTTGAGCGTACTGATCTTGAAACACTGGTCGATGCAACTCGTCTGACGGCAACGCTCACCAATCAATCGGCATCAGTACTTCGTAACGTACAGGTGATTGCGATTCTCTATGATACTAAAGACAATGCAATTACAGCGAGTAAAACCGAGCTGCAATCCGTTGCTTCGCTCGGTCGAGTAACGGCGTACTTTACCTGGGATTTTGCACTGCCGCGCGATGTTGCTCGAATAGAAATTATTCCTCGCGTCAATCCGTTTACTGACGTTATCCCACAATGATTAGGCGTTTTTTTGCAGGGTTCGATACTACCTTATTTGCGGCAGTGTTACCGATTATTGCTGCTGGCTTGGTAACAATGACCTCGTTTTCGGGCGAAACCTCTTTTTTTTCCCGCCAACTTGCGTGGGCGCTTGCTTCTATTGTTCTCTGTATGGGCATTGCTCGCATTGATGTTCGGTTTCTTCGGCAGTCGCGAATACTGGTTATTTTGTACCTGCTCTCGCTCACCCTTTTGGCTGCGGTGCTCGTGTTTGGAAAAACAATAAAGGGTTCACAGAGCTGGATCGATTTTGGTGGTATCTCTATTCAACCAACCGATTTTGCAAAAATTTTTGTGATCGGGATGCTCGCTAAATACTTCTCGCGCCGTCATGTCGAGATTGCAAATCCACGGCACCTCTATGTGTCATTCCTGTATGTACTTGTTCCTACCGGGCTCGTGCTCTTGCAGCCCGACTTTGGCTCGGCAATTATTATTCTCGGGCTCTGGCTCGGCATGGCGCTCATTGCTGGTATCTCACGTAAACACTTGCTGTTGATAGGGGGAATTTTTTTGGCAGCTATTCTGGTCGGCTGGCTATTCCTCTTTAAACCCTATCAAAAGGCGCGGATCATTTCGTTCGTGAGCCCGATGAGCGACATTCGCGGGAGTGGATACAATGCGTACCAGTCGATGATCGCGGTTGGTTCAGGGCAGTTTTTAGGGAAGGGGGTAGGGTACGGTACGCAGTCGCGACTCAATTTTTTGCCTGAGTATCAAACCGATTTTATCTTTGCTGCCTTTGCCGAGGAGTGGGGGTTCGTGGGCGCACTCATTATTCTTGCCTGCTTTGGGGTGATTATCTGGCGACTCATTACTCATGCCTCGCGGGGTGCCTCAAATTTTGAAACGCTCTTTTGTGCCGGCTTTGCTATTATGCTCTTAGGGCACTTAGTAATTAATGTGGGAATGAATATCGGGCTCATGCCCATTACCGGGTTGCCGCTCCCGTTTATGAGTTACGGCGGGTCGCACCTCTTAGCAGAAATGATCGGTCTGGGAATTGTATTTTCAATGTCTCGCTACGAACGGGCGATCCACCGCGATGATCTGCAGAACGAATTTGTCGGCTATGCATGATTTCAACGTTGCACTATTTCGAATAATTAATAGCTTGGCTGCTACCAACCATTTTTGGGATACTTTTTTTATTGTTATTACAACAACCGCTCTCGGTGTAACACTGTTTATTCTTTTAGGGGCGTATCTAGTGTGGCATCGACATGATGAAGAACCTTCACTTTGGAAGCGCTTCATGCGAAAGAATGGCGAACTCTTTCTTGTTGCTGTCTCGCTATTTTTTACCTACAGCATTGTCCAGATTTTAAAAATTTCATTTGCGATCCCACGACCATTTTTAGCACTCACCGACATTAACGCACTGCTCTATTACGGTGCAAACAATTCATTCCCTTCAAGTCATGCGGCGATGTTTACCGCACTCGCTACCTCGGTGTACTTCTCCCACCGTCGGCTTGGCTTCTGGCTCTTTGTGCTGGCACTCGTTATCGGGTTTTCTCGTATTTATGTGGGAGTGCACTATCCGTTTGATGTCCTCGCTGGGTTCTGTATTGGCTTCTTAGTGCCGTATACGATCCGGCGTATTATACGATGGGGTACCGAGCGCTAATATATTGCGAGAAAAGGTAACCATGATAGAATGCACCGTATTATGCTGAAACGAAGAATTACTGCTTTACTAGTACTGATTATTGCAGCCGGTATTGCCTATTTTGTGTATGGTTCACAAATAAAAACCGAGGGGACACTCTCAAAGTATCCTTTCCGGCTCGGATTAGATCTTTCAGGCGGAACGCACCTGGTGTACAAGGCTGACACCTCACAGCTCCCTGAAGGTCAGATTAAAGATTCTATGGATGCGCTCCGCGATGTGATTGAGCGCCGGGTAAATTTGTTTGGTGTTTCAGAGCCGGTGGTACAGGTGCAGCACGGCA
>DATIBQ010000042.1:0-4000 GCA_035457445.1 Minisyncoccota bacterium | reverse complement strand
CAACCACTCTTGCAAAAACTGCTCAAGAGGCAATTGCCGGCGTTATTGAAACACTCCATGGAAAAGAGCTGGTAGAAATTAGAAGTTACCAGACAAAATCAAAAAACGCTCAAGAGGCGCACGAGGCAATTCGCCCGACTCACTTTGAAGTGAAAAAATCTGGCACGACTGATGATCAGAAAAAACTTTACCAGCTTATTTGGGAGCGCGCGGTTGCAAGTCAGATGGTAGATGCGCGGATTGCCCGGACAAAAATTTCTGCCACTATGGGGACAAAAGACTTCCCTGAATTTTCTGCAACCGGTTCGCGAGTTATTTTTCCTGGCTGGCTCTTGGTAGATACTGAAGCGCGCGGTGAAGATGTAGAGCTGCCAAAGGTTACGGTTGGTGAATCGCTTACACTGCTCTCGCTCGACGACCTTGAGAAGCAGACCCAGCCACCTTCACGCTATACCGAGGCAGGCCTGGTGAAAGAGCTCGAGGCGCGCGGCATTGGGCGCCCTTCAACCTACGCAAGTATTATGTCGACCCTGGAGGAGCGCGGCTACGTTACTAAAGAAGGGCGCACACTCTTCCCTACCGACACAGGCGATGTTGTTTCGACGTTCGTTGAAAAAAATTTTGAAACATACATCAGCGATGACTTCACCGCTGAAATGGAACAAGAGCTCGATGAGATCGCCGCTGGCGAACGCGAGTATGTAAAAACACTCAAGGAATTTTACACCCCATTTAGTAAAGACATCAAAGAAAAAGATAAACTTGATAAACTTACTACCATTGAACCAGCTGACCCAAAATTTAAGTGCCCAAAGTGCGGCAGCGGCATGGTGGTAAAACTTGGTCGGGGCGGAAAGTTTCTCTCCTGTGATCGTTACCCCGACTGCGATGGTGCACTCACCATTACCGGCGAAGAACTGCCTAAAGATAAGGTAATTGGTATTGATCCAGAAACGGGGCTTGAAATAAAAGCAATGACCGGCCGCTTTGGACCCTACGTACAGCTTGGTGAAAAACCAGCTAAAGGAACGAAAAAGAAAAAAGGAGAGAAAGCAGTAAAACCAAAAATGGCTTCTATTCCAAAAGAGGTTGACCCTGCAACCGTAACGCTCGAGATGGCACTCAAATACCTTTCTATCCCCCGAACGCTCGGTACACATCCAGTAACTGGTAAAGATGTTACTGCCAACAACGGGCGCTTTGGACCATACGTTGCACACGACGGCAATTTTCGCTCAATTAAGTCGCCACTCGATGTGTACACCATTACCCTCGACCAAGCACTCGAGCTTTTAGCTCAAGAAAAAAAGCCTCGCGGCTTTCAAAAGAAAAAGAAGGAGTAGAAAAAGCCCTCTCTGGAAAGAGAGGGCGTGTCACATGAGAAAAGGTCGACTTTGTGAACTATAAATCTTGCGGTGTCGACCCATTACCGCAATATATTTATCAAAAAAATGTGCATTTTATAAAAAGAAAGGGTTACAGCAAGTTTGAAAACTACCGTAACCCCACTTTACTAACCCATTAAATTCTGGGTCCAACTATAGCATACCTCTAAAAAAACGCAAGTTCCTCTTCCATTTTTATTAAAAGTGCTCTATCGTCATAGGTATGAATCCTGTAGAAAGTATTCTCACTCTCATGGAACAGCCGGTATCGGCAGAAGATAAAGCGCGCATTGAACGTGCGTACCACTTTGCAGCTGATGCCCACCGTGATCAAAAGCGAAAGAGTGGTGAGCCCTATGTTACACACGTGGTGGCAGCAGCAAAAAATTGTGCACTGCTTGGCATGGATATTGAGACAATCGTCGGTGCACTGCTCCACGATGTACTTGAAGACACCGCTATTGCTCCTCAAGAAATTAAAACTGCATTCGGAGAAAATGTACTCTTTCTGGTTGAAGGGGTTACCAAGCTCGGACGAGTAAAATACCGCGGCGAAGTACGGCATGTAGAGAGCATGCGCAAGTTTTTTATCGCCATGGCTGAGGATATTCGAGTGCTCATCATCAAGCTCGCCGATCGCCTGCACAATGTTGAAACCCTTGAACATGTCCCCGAAGAAAAACGGAAGCGCATCGCTTTAGAAACTATTGAAGTACACGCTTCTCTTGCCGGACGCCTGGGGATGGGAAAGTTGAAAGGTATACTAGAAGATCACGCATTTAAGTACGCCTACCCAAAAGAATACGAACGCACCACTGCTATTTTTAAAGAACGCGCACCACTTGCAAAGCAAGCCGTAAACAATGCACACACTGCCGTTGAAAAAACACTCACTGAATACAAGATTGAAGCGGCAGTTGAATCGCGCATCAAGCATACCTACAGTTTGTACCGAAAGCTCGTGAAGTATGAATGGAATGTTGAGAAAGTCTATGACATCATCGCGCTCCGAGTACTCGTGGCGAGCGTTGCAGATTGCTACCAGGTACTCGGACTCATCCACATGCTCTGGAAGCCGATCCCGGGCAGAATTAAAGACTACATTGCTCTCCCAAAGCATAATAGCTACCAGAGCTTGCATACTACCGTTATTACCGAGAGCGGTATTATTGAAATTCAAATCCGCACGCACGAAATGCATGAAGTAGCTGAAATGGGTATTGCAGCACACTTCATGTATAAAGAAAAAACTACAACAACCGCTCCGCTCGACTGGCTCGATGAAATAAAAGAGTTGCATGGAATAATAAAAAATCCAAGCACCTTTCTTAAACACCTCCACCTCGATCTCTTCCGAAACCGCATTTTCGTCTTCACCCCCAAAGGTGATGTGATTGATTTGCCCGAAGGAGCAGTCCCAATTGATTTTGCCTACCTCATTCACTCGGCGCTGGGCGAAAAAACCAGTGCCGCAAAAATAAACGGAAAACTAGTGGCGCTGCATACAAAACTAAAAAATGGTGATGTGGTAGAAATTATTACCGGTAAAAATGCAAAACCATCGGGCAAGTGGCTCGATTTTGCAAAAACAACCGCTGCTCGAAAAAAGATCCGTGCTTACATTGCCGAGCACGGCAGCTTCATCGACCGATTCTTCTCACGAAACCAATAAAAAAACCGCCTATTGCATGTACTGCTCAAGGCGGCTGATATATATGCTGACTTGGAACCTGTTTATTATAGCGAAAAGTTCTTGATGTTGTAAAGGTCCAATTCCTCCTCGCTCTTCTGTGCTTCTTCTTTTGAGCGATCATCTAAGAGTTCTGGCTCTCCGAGTGCTTCTGCTTCAGCAGCTACCTCAGACGGCGCTTCAGGTGCAGCCTGCACCTCTTTTCCTTCAAACACCGTAAGCAGGTTTTTTAAATCATCCTGCGAGAAAAAATCGATGGTAATTTTTCCGCCAAGCTCTTTGCGCTCAATGTGTACCCGAGTGCCAAGGGTATCAGCAAGGGTTTTTTCAAGCCGATCGAATTCCGGATCGGGCATATACTTTTCTTTGCGCACTTTCTCGACTGCAATTTTGCGCGCAATGCGCTCTGCCTCGCGGACGGTGATTTTTCGGAACAAGATTTCTTTAAAGAGTGTTCCCTGCTCTTCTGGTCGGCTCGAGAGCATCATCAGCGGACGAGTGTGCCCTTCGCTAATTTTACCTGCCGAGAGCGCGTCTAAAATTTCTTGCGGGAGCGAGAGCAGCCGGAGCGAGTTTGAAACGTACTCGCGGCTCTTGCCCATCTTCTGTCCAATCTGGGTATGCGTAAATTTAAACTCATCAACAAAGCGCAAGAAGGCGCGGGCACGCTCTACCGGATTCAAATCCTCACGCTGCAAGTTCTCGATAATCGCCAGCTCGAGTTTTGCCATCGCGTCATCACCCACCCGGATGATCGCCGGAATCTGACTCAACCCGGCAAGCTTTGATGCGCGCAAGCGGCGTTCACCCGCAATGAGTTCGTACTCGGTAAGCAAGCCGCCTTCCGGAGTTTCTCGCTCAACACGCGATACGGTAACTGGCTGCAAGAGGCCGTACTGGCGGATAGAATCTGCTAAATCTTTCA
>DATIBQ010000041.1:0-2103 GCA_035457445.1 Minisyncoccota bacterium | reverse complement strand
GTTTGTAACTTCAGGTGTTTTTTCAAGTGCTATTTCTTCTTCAGCTCTTTTCGTTTTACCGTCGGCGCTTTTTTTGAGAGCACGTTTTTCTTCTTTTCTTTAATCACACCTTGCTTTACGAGCATGTTGTGCACGGTGTCTGAAACCTGCGCACCGTGATTCATCCAGTGGGTGATGCGCTCCTTGTCGAGTTTTACCTCATCACTCTTGAGGGTGTACGAGCCCACAATTTCGTGGAACTTGCCGCTCTTGGCTGCATGCTTTGAGTCGGTAACAACCACGCGAAATGCCGCCTCGTTCTTTCGGCCAATCCGCTGCAATCTAATAGTTAACATGGGCTTGATACTACCAGGTAATAAAAAAAGCGTCAACGCAGTTTTTTTCGCCTTATATAGTAAGCCGTGTTAGAGTAGATACATGTCAGACATACGCTCCGAGCAGACGTTTGAAGGACCGATTTCCATTTCAACCAAAGGGGTCGGGTACCTGAAACTCAAAGATATAAACGAAACAATCGAAATTCCCCGCGAGGGGCTTAATCGTGCCTTCCATGGCGACACGGTAGCAGTTACCGTAACTGCTACCCCGCAGGGTGAGTATCCAAAAGGTACGGTTACTGAAGTAAAGAAGCGAGCAAAATTTGGCTACGCGGCAACGCTCGTTGCTGCAGAGGGGCGCTCGTTTGCGGTTTCAACCGATGCGCGGATGTATGTGCGAATTGAAATTCCAGAACCAAGCCTCCACGATGCAGAGATAGGCGATAAGGTATTCGTTGGAATCAGCCAGTGGGAAAATCCGCTTACGGATCCAACAGGCGAAGTTATTCGCGTGCTTGGTAAACCACTTGAAAACACGGCAGAAATGCATGCAATTGCACTCGAAAAAGGCTTCGATAACATCTACCCACCCGAAGTTGAAAAAGAGTCAGCTGCTATTGCTGCTCGCGGCATTCCCCTTGAAGATTTTGCAGACCGCCGCGACTTTCGTACCGTTACCACCTTTACCATCGACCCCGCAGACGCAAAAGATTTTGATGATGCGATTTCGGTACAGTTTTTAGAGAACGAGTTGATTGAAGTGGGTATCCATATTGCCGATGTATCGCACTACGTCCGCACCGGAACCGCCCTCGATACTGAAGCTGCAGAACGGGCAACGAGTGTGTACCTCGTTGACCGCACTATCCCGATGCTCCCCGAAGTGCTCTCGAACGACCTTTGCAGTTTGAAGCCCGATGTTGACCGCCTCACCTTTAGCGCAATATTTACCTTTGATGCTGCATTTAACATTAAAGATTCATGGTTTGGCAGAACAATCATTCATTCGGCAAAGCGATTTACCTATGAAGATGCACAAGAGGTACTGAACAGCCAAACGGGACCACATCTAAAAGAGCTGAACTTCTGCCTTGCCGTTTCAAAATACTTAGAAGCAAAACGCTTTGAAGCAGGGGCTATTTCAATCGATACTGAAGAAGTAAAATTCAAGCTCGACGAAAACAGTGTGCCAGTGGGCGTGTATAAAAAAGTACGTGGCGATACCCACCACTTAATTGAAGAGCTGATGCTCTTGGCAAACAGAAAAGTTGCTGAATTTATTGCAACTCATGACAAACATGGGAACGAAATTTTTGTGTACCGGGTGCACGACCTGCCAGCCCAAGACCGGATGCTCGAGCTCCGTGATTTTTTAAAGCGCCTCGGGCACACGCTGCCGCTCAAAGACGGCATCATTCCTTCATTTGAGCTCAATAAATTATTAAAATCACTCGCTGGAAAGCCTGAAGAAGATACCGTGCAAACCGCAATTGTCCGCTCGATGGCAAAGGCAATTTACTCAACAAAAAATATTGGACACTACGGACTCGCCTTTCAGTACTACACTCACTTTACCTCGCCCATCCGCCGTTACCCCGATCTAGTAGTGCACCGACTTTTGTTTGAGTACCTCTCGAAACGTACGGTTGATAAAAAACTATGGGAATACTACGAGCATATTTCAGCCCACGCATCAGAGCGCGAAAAGCAGGCATCTGATGCCGAACGTGCATCAATTAAGTACAAGCAGGTTGAGTACATGAGCTACCGGATTGGTAAAACATTC
>DATIBQ010000040.1:0-9992 GCA_035457445.1 Minisyncoccota bacterium | reverse complement strand
GAATATCGAGCTCTGTAGACGCTCTGTCTTCCATCATCTTCATTCCAACTGGATTAATAGTTGCTCGGCCAGTATTTCCATCACTTACTTTATCTCCAATTGCCATACCGTACCCTCCTATCTGTTTTGATACCTTAGGGTTTGATAAAAATACACTTTTAAGATGTTCACTGTTTCCCGGTTGTATATGTAAAGAGTCCATTGCTTGAAGTATTTTTCCAACATTAGCGTTATCTTTCTTATTGACAGCAGAAAACTTAATGAAGAAAAATTGCTTAGTAGTATCAAGGCTGCTAACAGGAACAGGTTTTCCTTCAACTTTTAATCCGAACAACTCTTGTCCTTCTGTTATTTCTAAACCACCCCTGCGCCCTGATTCAAAAGAGGCGGTGTTTTCCTTATGGTCCATGGTGTCAGTTTTTGCTGCGGCTTCAATGTTGTGGTCAGGATTAATGAGTTCTTTTTCTGCTGTTTTACCTTCGCTTCCAAGTGCGGCAGTGCCCGCGGCCATCATTCCGGCAGCAAGCCCAATTTTTTTGAGAAGCCCGCCCTCTTTAGGAGCTGAGTTCTTTTCTTCTGATGAATCTGGTTTTGGGGGTTGTTCGTGCATATAAGCCTATTGTATCGCTTATCGGGCAAAATCAATAATTCGAGTTTCACGAATAATGGTTACTTTAATCTCGCCGGGGTAGCGGAGTTCGGATTCGATTTCAAGGGCGATGGCGCGCGCCATGGTACGGGCTTCGCTATCAGTTACGTTTTCAGGGTGTACAAAAATGCGGATCTCGCGGCCGGCCTGGAGTGCGAATGCACGCTCAACGCCGGCAAAGCGAACAGCGAGCCCTTCAAGTTCTTGGAGGCGCTTAATGTAATTTTCAGCAGTATCTCGGCGAGCGCCGGGGCGCGAACCCGATATCATGTCGGCAACCTGGACAATTACTGCTTCTACTGTTTCATGCGGACAGTCGTCGTGATGGCTTTTCATGGCAGCGATAATCCGCTCGTCGGTATTGAATCGGCGTAGAATACGGATGCCGATGTCGACGTGCGACCCTTGTACTTCGTGATCGAGTGCCTTGCCAATGTCGTGCACCAGGGCGCCGGCTTTGGCAACCTGTACATCAGCCTTCAATTCTTCGGCAAGCATGCCGGCTAAGTGTGCACACTCGATTGAGTGCTGCAGTACATTCTGCCCATAGCTGGTGCGGAAATGGAGCCGACCGATGACGGAAACAAGTCGTGGATCGAAGTTGTAAATGCCACACTCGTACACTGCTTCGGTGCCGCGCTTCTTCATCGTTTCGTTACTATTCTCTTGCGCCTTCTGAATTACCTCTTCAATTTTTGCGGGCTGGATACGCCCATCTTTGATGAGTTCCCCAAGCGCCTCTGCAGCAACTGCTCGGCGGACTGGGTCGAAACTCGAAACAATAATTGCACCCGGTGCATCGTCAACAATGAGCTCCACGCCAGCTAATCGTTCAAAGGCGCGAATATTACGCCCCTCTTTGCCGATGATTTTTCCTTTAATATCTTCTGAAGGGATCTGTATCGTGGCAGTGGTGAGTTCGCTGGCAACAGAAACAGCAAGCCTGTTTATTGCAGTTGCCAGTATTTCTCGAGCGCGCAGCTGAATGTCTTCTTGCATCTGAGTTTCAAGTTTGTGCCGATGCAGTTCGAGGTCTTCTGCAAACTCCGCTTCGGTGCGGGCAATCAGTGCTGCTCGGGCTTCGCTCATGGTGAGCTTGCCGATAACTTCTAACCGCTCCGTTAAAAGCGCTTCATCATTTTGTACTGCGCTCTCTCGTGCCAATACCGTACCCTCGCGCTCTTTGAGTGTTTCATGTTCTCGATCAAGTTCAGCTGCCCGCGTGTCGAGGAGTTCTTCTTTTTTTATGAGTCGGGTTTCAGTGTTCTGAAGCTTTTCTTCACGGGTGTGCTCTTCAGTGCGCAGTTCTGCGAGCCGCTCTTCAGCTTTTTTGTTTGCAGTGTCGATGATGCGCTGCGCTGCTTCTTTTGTCTCTACGAGCCGGTGCTTGGTCTCAAGCTCAATCGAACCCTTCCGGCTCAGTGCAATGAGCATGCGGAGCCAGTAGCCCAACAGTGCCCCTGCAAGCAGTGTGCCAAACAGGATAGGTAAGGTGTTCATGGTGCTCGTCTTAGTCTAGTTTTTCAGCACGCTCTATGGTTGGTGCTTTGGTAATCACTTCATCAACGATGCCGTATTTTTTGCCTCTTGCGCGTCCATGTAGTAGTCGCGGTCGGTGTCTTTTTCTACCTTTTCAAGTTTTTGTCCGGTGTGCTTTGCAATGAGCTCGTTCATCGTCTTTTTTGTTTTACTGTATTCTCGCGCAACAATTTCAATATCGCTTACTTGCCCCTCAGCGCCGCCCAGTGGCTGGTGGATCATAATGCGCGAGTGGGGGAGCGCAAAACGCTTCCCTTTTTGTCCGGCGAGCAAGAGCATTGCGCCACCTGATGCAGCGAGCCCGACACAGTAGGTAAAGACTTCAGGTTTTACAAACTGCATGGTGTCATAAATCGCCATCGTAGAAGTAACCGACCCCCCTGGTGAGTTGATATAAAAATGGATTGGTTTTTTTGGATCTTCATTTGCCAAAAAGAGCAGTTGGGCAATAACCAAGTTTGCAGTGTGGTCGTCTATTTGGTCGTTTAAGAAGATAAGTCGATCGCGCAGGAGGCGAGAGTAGATATCATACGCTCGCTCGCCGAACTGCGATTTTTCGATAACCGTTGGAATTAACATAAGGGTTGTTTCAAATTAAAAGTGGTAAAAGAGGGTAGGCAGTCGAAGAAGGTCAGTACAGTACACGCTCACTATACCCGCTTTTGAGCCAAATGCAAAAAACTTTCCTAAAAATTTTGACATATTTTAAAATTAATGTATTATTTAGAAAATTTATTTTATGTTGTTTATCAAAAACTTTATTCGTTTACCGTGGTTTATGTGGAAAGCCTGCATCGGATTCTCACATATATGCACCACAGAAATAACTGATAAAACAGTGTGGGGTGATGTGTATTATCAGATTTCTCTCACCGCTTCGGCTGTTATCTTGTTTACAGGGGCTGGTTTTGGTATTTTTTACCTACTATATCCTACCACTCCTTTATCTATTGTGTTTCAAATCTTATTTGAAACTATTCCGGTGTGGGGATGGATTATTATTGGGTGGAAAATTATTTCTCTTTTGCATCATGCCGTACAGAATAGCCGATTACGGTTTGATCATGTCGGAGAGTTAATACTTATCCCGAAGGTTCTCCACCTGCTCGAATTGGTGCCGCTCGGCATACTCCACATATGGAGCTACAAAAAAACAGGCCTGGCATACAAAGCAGTCCAGGCTAAAATTAGAGATACGAAAGAATTTTTCCGTATTCATTGGTACTGGTCAATTGATACGCCACTCTGGAAAAACCGTTTACCTGAACGGGTTAAAAAGTACTTGTTTGGAAATTAGAATTTTATTTTTTTCAAAAACCATTTTTAGTGAATAAAAATGGTTTTTTTACTTATTAATTTTTAGAGTGTTTCCAAAAATGAAAGTACTTTTTCGTTTGTAAGCACCATTTGGGCGTAGGCACGGGTGCGGGCTTCATCGGCACCCGGGTACATGGTCATTAACTTTTGAGTTTCCTGCTCTACCACTTCTGCTTCAGGCTTCAGGTTCTCTTTATTGGCGATCGCATCAAGTACCAGTTGGAATTTTGCGCGGCGCTCGGCATCGGGCAAAAATTCTTTTTCTAAATCTTCTTTAGTTTTACCAACCTGTTTTAGGTAGTCTTCAAACTTCACGCCAGCGCGGCTCACTTCAAACTCTACTTGTGATACTAATTTTTGGAGCTCTGCTTCAACAAAAAGTTTTGGTACTACTACCTCGGTTTCTTTGCTTACTGCTTCAAGTACCGCGGTGCGCTGCTTGTCTTTTGCTTCGCGATCTTTTTCGAGCGCCAAGTTCTCGCGAATTTTTGCTTTTAAATCGGCAACCGTTTCAAATTTACCAAATGATTTTGCAAAGGCGTCATCAACAACGGGGAGCTCTGCTTCAGTATGCTCATGAGGAGTGCTGTGGTCGTGGGTGCCAGCAGTATCGTTCTGGTGCAGGCGCATGTGGCGGAGCTCGTTAATAGTGTTTTCAACATCTTCATCGGTTACTGCAGGCGCTTCAATTTTTTCTGCTGCTTTTGCAAGCGCGTGGTAGTCAGGGAGTTTCACTTCAGGCATTACTGCGGTAATGATTTTAAATTCCAAATCGTTATCACGGGCGAGTTTGGTGAGCGCAATGCGCGGGCGACCGATCGCATCAATACTCTCTTGAGTAAGCATCTGCACGTAGTGTTCTTGGAGTGCACGCTCTGCCATTTCTTCTAGGAGGAGCTGATCAGGGATGTGCTTGCGCACCATAGTCTCTGGAACAGAGCCTTTGCGGAAACCATCAACCTCGATATTCTTGCCGAGGTGGGCGAGTGCTGCTGCTTCGTACGTAAGAAAAGTATCCCACGGAAGATTGCCGGCGAGCTCGATTTCTCCGCCGGGAAGATTAGTAATAATAAGAGTATATTTTTTAGTGTGTGTCATAAGATTGCCTAGTCTAACACAGCTTTTTTAAAACAAAAAACCAGACTTGGATGAGCCTGGTTTTTTGAGAAAAACGCAGTTTAGAGTCCGTCTGAAACGCCCTCGAAGTACATGTTGTCGAGTCCGTCTTCCGCAGCGCTGACTTCTGCACTCGCATCGGTCGTTGCCCGAGTACCTGCTGGCTGCTGTACATTCTGTACTTCCGGAACTTGCTTTGGAGCATTTAAGTACCAGTAGCCGAGCAGTGCAGCGACAACGATAATGAGGATGGCAATAAAAATTCCTTTGCCGCCTTTGTGTTCTGGCTTGCCTCCCATCGGAGCACCATTCTGGGGCATTTGTTCTGTCTGTGTTTGGTTGAGCATTGTGTTATCCATGGTTAGTTTTGAGTGTTAGTTGTTGTGCCAGTAGTCGACGTCGTTTCGTTGGTGTCATCGTCTGAATCATCCTCGTCATCGCTGGTGAGGAGCTTCAGTTCTTGAATTGCTAACACCAAGTGCTCGCGAGTGCTCTTGAGCGCTGCCTCTGCTTCTTTTGCTAAAGCACGTGCTGCTTCGAGCGGCTTTGGCTCGTTCTCATTTATCACGAGTTTTACGAGCGCATCAAGTTTTTCGGTAGCAGTTTTCAGCGCTGCTTTTGATTCATCGAGGTGCTTCTGCGCTTCGGTTACATCATTTCCTTTTGCTTTCAATGCATCAATTGCCTTTTGAATGCGTGCCTGCTTTTCAGTAAGTACCACGAGCACCTGGCGGAGTTTCTGCTCTACATAGCCTTTGCGGACGATCACGCGCTCCTTCTTTACTTTTGCAATTTCTGCTTTCAGTGCTTCACGTTTGGTTTTGAGCTCTGCCTGGAGCGCTGCGCGCTTTGCTTTTAACTCTTCTGCAAGTGCAGCACGCTTCTCTTGCAATGCCTTTTTAGCTGCTTCAGCGTCTTCTTTTAAGTCAGTTCGGCGCTCCTGCATGTCCGTTTTCAATGCCTCGCGCTTTGCCTGCATTTCATCTTTTAATTCCCCAAGCCGAGCTTTGTTAACACTCGGTGCCGGCGGCATTGGCGGGGTAGTTGCGGTATTTTGTGCAAACGCCGCTGTCCCCAACAAGAGGGAGAGTGCAACTGCACTGGTGATAATGGTTCGTTTCATAATGTTATTTTTTACTATTGGTTAATCATTAATGTGGCCAATACCCCTAGTATAATCTAAAAGCAAAAAAAGCACGGGGGATAACGCTTGACAAAATTACTATATTATGTTAATCTCAAACAAGAGCCCGTTTTTATCCTTAATTCCCTAAGAGTTTCTGCAACTCTCAATAAGAAAACCGCCCTTACATAATGTACCCGGGCGGTTTTTCTATTCTCTAGTCTTATTTTCCAAATGTTTCTTTATAAAGCTGGAGTGATTTTAGAATTGCTTCTTTGGCAGCTGCGGCATCGCCAAAACCATTAATGTTTACCTCTTTTTCTTGCAGATTTTTGTAGGTTGAGAAGAAGTGCTGGATTTCTTTAAGAGTGTGCTTGTTTACATCTTTCAGGTCGTGCACCTCGTTCCAGCGGGGGTCTTTTTCAGGTACGGCGATGATTTTTGCATCACTCTCGCCGTCGTCAATCATGTGCATGACGCCAACCGGGCGCACTTTTACCAAAATGCCAGGTGCGAGCGGATAGGTGGTAAGGACGACTACATCGAGCGGGTCGCCGTCTTCCCAGTGGCTCTGCGGTACAAAACCGTAGTCAAAGGGGTAATCTTGCGAGGTGTGCATCGCACGGTCGAGCGTGATCATCCCCGTCTCTTTGTCTATTTCGTACTTGTTTTTTGAGCCTTTTGGGATTTCGATAATGCAGTTGAGCGATTCAGGAACGTTTTTCCCAGCACTAATATCGTGAAGTAAGTTCATATATATAGTATAACGTAGTTTTTATTCTCGTTCTTTTGGTTCTGGAGCGAGCTCTTCTTCAGGCTCGGCTGCGGGAGCTTCAGTTTCTTTTTTCAGGTCAGCGAGTGATACGAAGTCATCGCCCTCGTTTGGGAATCCTTCTGCCACTTCGGTTTCTGCCTCTGCTTCACTGCCTTTAATATCAATTTTCCAACCGGTGAGCTTTGCGGCGAGGCGCACATTTTGCCCGCCTTTTCCAATAGCAAGTGATAATTGGTCGGGGGTTACTTCAATTGTTGCCTTGCGTTCCTCATGGTTTAAGTGCAAATCAAGCACTTTTGCTGGCGAGAGCGCTTTGCGGACAAACTCAGCCGGGTCTGCTGACCATTCAATAATATCTATTTTTTCTCCCGAGAGTTCGTTCATCACGGTACTCACCCGCACGCCTTTTTGACCCACACATGAGCCGACTGGGTCGATGTTTTGGTCTTCGGTATACACGGCAATCTTTGAACGGCTGCCTGGTTCGCGGGCGATTGCCTTAATCTGCACCACGCCTGAGGCTACTTCTGGCGATTCATAAGCAAAGAGACGCTCCAAAAAGCGCGGGTGGGTGCGCGAGAGGCGTAGCGTTACCCCGCGTGGTCCTTCTTCTACTGAGTAGAGGTATGCGCGAATGCGTGAGCCGCGGTTGTAGCGCTCGCTCTGGATCTGCTCGTTTGGAGGGAGCATGCCGACAGCGCGGTTAAAATCAACAAATACGGTACCGCGTTCCACTTTCTGGATGTGCCCCGAGACAATATCGCCCTCGCGGGTGCCAAATTCATCAATAATCGAGCTCCGTTCTGCTTCACGGATGCGCTGCATAATTACCTGCTTAGCGGTCTGGGCGGCAATTCTGCCAAAATCGTCTTTTGCTTCAAGGGCAAATACGATTTCGTCGTTTACTTCTGCGCCTTGTTTAATAATGCGGGCATCATCGAGCACAATGTGCTTTTCTTCATTAAAGCGCTCGCGAACGTCGTTTTCGTCGGCAACCACGTCTTCTTCACCCTCAGCGACAAAGCGTACCACCGAGTCGTCAACCACAATTTTTACCTGGTAAAAATCAACCGAACCAGTGTCAAAATCAATTTTTGAGCGAATAATCTGACCTTTTTTGCCGTACTCTTTTTTATACGCAGCAGCGAGCGACTGCTCAATCGCGTCGAGCAGTTTTTCACGCGGAATCCGGCGCTCGGATTCCAAGGTTTCCATTGCAATTTTTAGTGCTTTTACGTCCAACATAAGGTTACTCTCTTTTAACAATAAAGCCCGAACGGGCGTTCGGGAACTAACGAGGGCATTGTAGCATATACAGCAATCCGGTGCAAAAATCCTTCTAAAATCAGGGCGTTATTTATCCACAATTGCTATTGACTTTTATTGTGTTTCATGATTAAATCCAGTCAAAATAACTCGATATATTTATTCTAGTTCAATATCAATTTTGATCTTAAAAATATTTCTTTAACAAACAAAAAATTAAAAAAGGAGGCACCAATGAGGACTACTACTCTTCTCGCGCTGATGGGCGTCATGGTGATAGCCCTAGCGCAACAGGTAACCGCTCAGCCTGTGTGGGTTAAGTGGTTGGAATTTGAAAAAAAATTTTTTCAAGCGAGTTCCTATCCTTCGTTTGTACAACACGCGGACACAAAGAACCAGGGAGGATACAAATCCTTCTACGGTTACTTTGATAAGGCAACGTTGTACGATAATAGCGGGAACGCAATTGCAGTTTCTACTGATTCAAACACTGTGCGTGTTGTCAGTAACACGCTGGTGAGTGCAGGGAAAGTATCCCTTCCTCAACCGGTAAGTTCCGATGATAATCGGATTAGATACCATGACACACTGTACGGGAAAGACTACATTGGACTTTTCCGGACAAGTGATAATGGGACAAACTCTAATAGGTTTATGGTATTAAATGCCAACAGTGGAAAGTATGAACCCGTTTCAACACTGCCTTTGCCGAGTACTAATTCGGTAGATGGCTTCTTCGACCTTGGCGATTCACTCGTCTTACTTACCGGAAATTTGATTTATCATGTATCCAGTACGTACTACGATAATGCTGCGGTTTGGAACATGAGAACGAACACCTTATCAAGGCCGTGTGCTACAGAATGGTTTGTTTGTAGTAACGGTAGTGGCGGAGAACAGAAACAGAGTGTTTCATCGGTTGATGGAACCGCTATGTTTATAAGTCCAGCCGGCTCTTCATTTAGTGTTGTATGGAAAGGGCAGAATTATTGGCAGGGGATTAATTATCCAACTGTTCCTTCAGGAGGTATTTTTACCGCTTGTCAGGTTATAGATAAAAATATTATTTATGCTGCTTGGAGCAAAGATCCTGCTACTGTTTTAACTCCGGCACACTTGATGAAATTCAGTGGTGGGGCATGGGAATCAGTAATTAAATTTACCAGAGACGCCGCCCCAGATTTTGATGATGGTGCGTATGCTGATCGGTGCAATATCAATAGTATCGGTCAGCTGGGAAATCTGCTCTACATTGCGCACACTGGTGATAGTGCTAATGGAGTAAAAGTAAGCAACATTGTAACTTTCAACATGACGAATGGAGAAGTGAAGAGTGTTGCTGAAATTCCTAACGGGTGGTCGTCCGTCATTTATAAGACCGGAAAAAAGCTTTTTCAAAAAAGTTGGGTAAAAATACTCAACGCAGAGGTGTGTTTATTTGAAACCACCTTTGAAGCACTGAGTCATCAGGAAAAGCAAACAGTCTATATTCTCCGGGATACTACTGATGTAACTAAGCCAGCAGCGCTTACTATTGTAGAACCAGCCAATGCTGCGGTGGCGCTGCGACAACAGACAGTTACATTTAAAGCCACCGGTGCTGAAAATAACTCCAAAGCGCTGTTCCATTTTGTATTTATAGGCAGCGGAACTGCCAACCGTACTGAATGGACGGATACAGTGTTTGTTATAAATACTGCACAAGGAGTTGCAGCGCTCCAGCGAGCGTTTGATCAACCAGGCACCTGCTATTGGACGGTAACTCCGGTGGACCAAGCTGGTAACATCGGGCAAGAAAGCTCAGAACGCACTCTGACCATATCTGCAGTTACTGGTATTGGTGATGTTACCAATACAAGCGTAATTCCCTCTTTGTACCCAAATCCGGTACAGGGAGCGACTCAGGTTATAATCACCAATGTAAAGCGTGTTCTGCATGCAGTAACAGTAAATGGACAGCGAATTCCTATTACTTTTATAGCAAAAGAGTCATCTGTAGTGCTTGATGTCTCACGGCTTATTCCTGGATTTTATGGGATTGTATGTGAAGTTTCAAAAGGAAAGTTCATAACAAAACCAATGATTAAGCAGTAAATTTAATTTTTTGTTAACAAAAGCTTAGCTGTGTAATGACGGTTAGGCTTTTTTGTTTGACATATTTCTTCTATCCACACACTCTATTGTCTTTCAAAATTGAGGTGCGATAT
>DATIBQ010000039.1:0-3115 GCA_035457445.1 Minisyncoccota bacterium | reverse complement strand
CGAAGTGGTCAGTTGCATCGCCAATACTTTCAAGAGTAAAAGTACCAGTTGCACTTGCTGCCACGTTGCCTTCTGCATCAAGCGTTACCTTACAAATTCTTATTTCTCCCTTTAAGTCATTACTTGGAACAAGATCAACTTCGTTTACTACCAAATCTTCATCTTCGGTATCATCTGGTTCAACAGCTGCTTCATTTACTACCACATCAACAGTAGCTTCTGCCGAATGCTCTTTAGAAAAATCAGAAACAGTCACTTTAAATGTATATGTTCCAGGTTCAACCAGCCCAGCGACATCACTGTAGGCATCAGTAGGATGAGTAATATCCGGAGTAACCCCGTCTGGACCATTCACAAAACTCCATTCACCCCAAAAATTATTATGTGCCTCACTTTGGAGTTGAACATAATCAACTGGAAGTGTAATCGATGGAGTATTTACTGAAGCAGTAACAGTAGGGAGTAATGGCTCATCAACTGCAAACACTTTTCCTGAACCTATAATCGGCATCAGCATACCGAGGAGCAGTGAGAGTGTCGCAAGACCGCTCACTGTTTTTTTAAACAAGGTGTTTCTACCAAAAAAAGATACCCATGCATTCATAAAATTTACTCAATAAAAAATTACTAATAAAAAACAAAAGCAACCGAACAACTCCGAGCGACTACGCTCGGAAATTCAATCTAAGATAATAGTACCACTCTGGTTTGCGATGTCAATAAAACGATGCGGGGTTACTTTTTTCCCTGCCACTGATTTACATACACCAAGAGCGGGCTCGCCAAGAAAATTGAGGAGTAGGCACCAAAGAACATGCCGGCAGCAAGCACGATAGCAAAGCTACGAGTTGATTCTGGACCAAACACCGCCAGTGCAATAACAGCAAGAATAACGGTGAGCGAGGTATTGATCGATCGCACAAATGTTTGCCGAAGACTCTCCCCTACCAAGGTTTCAAACGGCTGCCCTTTTTTTGCGTGTAAATTTTCGCGAACACGATCAAATACGACAATGGTGTCGGCAACTGAAAGACCGAGGATGGTAAGAAGCGCCACTACAAACAGTGTGTCGATTTCGGTACCATATACCCAGCTAAGCACTACATAGATTCCCATCGGAATCACCACATCATGCACCAGTGTTACTACCGCAATCAGCCCGTACTTCCACGACGACACTGGTTTTGACACTTTCCGAAATGCGTAAGCAATAAAAGTGATGATTGCGATGAGTACCAAAATAATAGCGCCAATTGCTTTTCGCTTGAGCTCGCTCCCCACTGACGGACCAATTGAAGTAAAGCTTTTTTGTTCAGCCGGAAAGGTGCCATTTATCGTTGCAGCAGCAATTAAAGCTGTACGTTCTGCTTCAGAAAGATCGCGCGTTTTAATAATGTAGTCGTGCTCGCCGGCTGGCTGCACGAGTGCGTCGCCAAACCCAGCGTTTGCAGCTGCACTTTTGAGTACTGCCATCTCGGGGCGTTCGCCTGTATAGCTGAGCTCCATCTGTGCACCGCCCTTAAAGTCGATCCCGAGGCGCAAACCAAAGATACACAAGAGTGTAATTGAAGCAGCGACGAGTGCTACCGAGAGGAGAACAAAGAATTTTTTATATTTCATTATAAACATATATTATTTCGAGATTCCGCTACTAAAAAAGAAATGTAGTATTTTACTATTTCCCTGCGGGAGCGCACGCAAGAGTATCCGAGAAATAGTGATTGCAGAGAAGAGCGCTACCAGTACCCCCAACCCAAGGGTAAGTGCAAACCCCTTAATGAGCGAGGTGCCAAACCAGAAGAGGATGACGGCAGTAATAAAGGTGCTTGTATTTGCATCACGGATTGAAAACCAGGCACGGCTAAACCCTGAACTCATCGCATCGGCAATGGTGCGCCCAGCGCGGAGCTCTTCTTTGAATCGTTCAAATACTAAAATGTTCGCGTCCACTGCAAGCCCGATAGAAATAATAAACCCTGCAATACCGGCAGCGGTGAGCGTTACCGGAATGAGCTTGTAGAGAGTAAGTGTAATGGCAACATATATAGCAAGCCCAAGCACGGCAATGAGCCCCGGCAAGCGATACCAGATAATCAAAAAGAGGGCAATGATAAGAAAACCAACGAGTGCTGCTCGCATACCGGCGGCAACTGCTTCACTCCCGAGCGATGCACCAATTGTTTGTGTTGAGATAAGCGAAATAGGTACCGGTAGTGCTCCTGAGTTAAGTCGTCCCACGAGCTGCTTTGCCTCTTGCGCATTGAAGTTCCCCGAGATAACTGCCTCGCCGCCAGAAATTGCCTGCTGCACTACCGGCATTGAAATTGGTTCACCGTCGAGGAATATTGCTACTACCTCTCCCACATGCTCTTTAGTGAGTGTCTCAAAAAGTTTTGCGCCTTCATCATTAAACTGCAGTACCACCGTCGGCTCCATGGTATTTGGATCAAACTGCAAGACTGCATTTTTTAAATACTTACCATTAAGCTGGGTCGGTACAAAGTTCCCCGTTGGATCTACTGTTACCACGCCATCAGCTCCCACTTCTGCCTTCTGCACATCTTTTGATTGAGTACGAAATTCAAGAAACGGTGTCTGCCCAATCATCTTCACTGCTGCTGCAACTTCAGTAACCCCTGGAAGGTCAACCGTGAGCCGCTCCTCTTGCCCATTTGCAAGGTTACCGTGCTGCACCTGCACTACCGGTTCTGAAACACCAAACAAGTTTACGCGACGCTCAATCACATCGCGGAGCGCATCCATGGAATCATTCACTTGCCCCGCGGGAAGTTGCGAGATATCAGCCTTGTATACTAAGTGTGTTCCCCCCGAAAGATCTAACCCAAGCCGAAAGGGATATTTTGAGAGTGTGCCCGCCGTTTTTACTTGCGAGGCATAGACAAACCAACCAATGGCAACCGCAATAATGAGCACTAGCAGTGCCCCGATTCTTCGTTTCAGCATAATACGGTGCATTCTATCATGGTTACTTTTTCTCGCAATGTATTAGCGCTCGGTACTCCAACGTATAATACGCCGGATCGTATACGGCACTAAAAAGCCAATACAGAACCCAGCGAGGACATCAAACGGATAGTGCACTCCCACATAAATA
>DATIBQ010000038.1:0-11594 GCA_035457445.1 Minisyncoccota bacterium | reverse complement strand
TACCGAGAACATAAAAGTAATTAGTGATATCCCACTGCGGCTGTTGCCGCCCTACCCACAGCATATTGAAGTGCGCGGGGAAGTGGTGATGCAGAAGTCGGTGCTTGAACGGTTAAATAAAGAACAGGAAGAAAAAGGGCTGCCCAAATTTGCCAACACGCGCAATGCCGCCGCCGGCTCGGTGCGCCAGCTTGATCCGAGTGTCGCGCAGAGTCGTCAGCTCTCTTTTTTTGCTTACGATATTGCTACACTGCACGGTGCTCAGAAAATTCCTGAGTTTCATTCAGAAGAGCATGCACTTTTGCGTGAGCTCGGATTTCCGGTAACGAGCCAAGAGTGTGTTGCAAAAACGCTTCCGGAAATCGAAACCTTTATTGCCGCTATTAGCGGAGCCCGTGATCAGCTGCCGTACCATATTGATGGCATCGTCGTGCAAGTTGACGAGCTCTCGCTCCACGATCGGCTTGGGGTGGTGGGGAAGGCGCCGCGCTATGCGGTTGCTTTTAAGTATCCAGCCGAGCGGGCAACAACAACCGTAACCGCTATCACCACTCAGGTTGGTCGCACGGGCGTGCTCACCCCGCTTGCGCACTTTAAACCAACGCTTGTTGCTGGTTCAACGGTCTCGAAGGCAACACTTCATAATATGGATCAAATCGAGCGCTTAGGCATTCGTGTCGGCGATACGGTAGTGATTCAAAAAGCAGGGGATGTAATTCCTGAAGTAGTGCAGGTACTCACCGAACTGCGTACCGGAAAAGAAAAAAAGTTTTCGATGCCAAAAAAGTGCCCCGAGTGCGAGGGGGAGGTGGCGAAACGTGAGAGTGAAACCGGAAAAGGGGTAGCATACTACTGCACCAACCCCAAGTGTCCGGCAAAAAACCGCCGCGGGCTCATTCACTTTGTAAATGTGTTTGAGATTTATACCGTCGGTCCTAAAATTATCGACCGACTGCAGGATGAAGGCTTAATTACCGATGCCGCTGATTTGTTCACCTTAGAAGAATCAGACCTTTCTGGACTCGAACGCTTTGGCGAGAAGAGTGCTGAAAATATCATTAGTTCAATTCAGGGGAAAAAGCAGGTGCAGCTCGCGCGGTTCATTTACGCGCTCGGCATTCTGCACGTAGGCGAGGAAACTGCGCGAGATTTAGCGAATGAATGTAAAACGTTTGAGAAGTTCTGGAACGCCCCCGCGGAAGCACTCGATGCAATTCCGAACATTGGCCCGGCGGTTATTAAAAGTATTGCCGAGTATCGAAGACGACCGGAAGCAAAGCGATTTATAGAAAAATTATTTAAACAGGGCGTGGTTGTCCTGCCAGTAAAAGATGATAAAAAGCCAAAACCGTTTGTGGGGAAAACGTTTGTACTCACCGGTACCCTTGAAACACTCTCACGTGAAGAAGCGAAGCAAAAAATTCTCGAGCGCGGCGGCAACGTTTCAAGCAGTGTCTCAAAAGCAACCAGCTATGTAGTAGCAGGCGAGAATCCTGGCAGCAAACTCACTGAAGCTCAAAAGCACGGAATACCTGTCCTTGATGAAGGAAAATTTTTGAAAATGGTGAAATAAAAAATCCCACTGCTAGCAGTGGGATAGATCTTGTGAATATTTTGTCTTATTCATGTAAATAACCCATAATCATTTCGTAACCATCTGCTGCTTTTTTGTTACGCTTATCGATTTGCTCATCACGCCCTTTTTTTGCGAGCTCCCACATAGTGTTTCGTTCTATATCTCCAAGTTCTACACGATTGATTAGGTGCATGACAAGGCTGGGATTTATTTCCAGTTTATTTTCTACTGAATGTTTCATTGTTTCGATGAGGTCGGCATTGGTAAAAGTTTCTGATTCCTGAAGCTCTACGAGTGTTTTTGTCATAAGAGTTATTTAAATTGTTTTGAAATTTACTAGAGCTTAGTTTTAATTATGTTAATTGTCAATTTTTGAAAAAAACCTTATATCTGCTATATTTTCCCTATGATAGACGTTCAAAAACTGGCAGACTTGGCTCGGCTTGAGGTGCCCAAAGATGAGCAGGAGGCGGTAGCGAAAGACCTAGAAACCATTATCGGCTTTGTTGACCAGGTACAGTCTCGGGATGTTTCTGCTGCGGCAGGGTACAACAGTGTAAACGTGTTTCGTGAAGATGAAGTTGCACCACTTGAAAGCGTGTATGACTTGGTTGCAGCGGCGCCCTTGCACCAGGATGGTTTTGTAAAAGTACCGAAGGTAATTGAGTAATATGGTAACTATTCTAGAGCTCCACAAAAAAATAGTTTCAGGAGAGGTGAAGATTACTGAACTAGTTGGCGAGTACGTTGCGCGTGCAAAAGCGGACACACTTAACTGCTTTCGAGAAATTTTTTCGGATATTGACGAACAGGTACAAAAAGCAGAAGCAATGCTTGCAAACGGCACAGCAACATTGCTCACCGGCATTCCGGTTGCGATTAAAGACAACATTATGTTTGCGGGGCACATTGCAGGTGCGTGTTCACATATGCTCGAGCACTACACTGCCGCGTATGATTCAACGGTGGTGCGAGAACTTAAAAAAGCAGGCGCGGTGATTATTGGGCGTACTAATATGGACGAGGGTGCGATGGGTTCATCAACCGAAAACTCAGCCTATGGAGTTACCAAAAACCCGCACGACGAAACACGGGTACCGGGCGGTTCATCGGGCGGTTCGGCTGCAGCAGTGGCAGCCAATTTAGTAGTTGCTGCATTTGGGAGCGACACGGGCGGCTCGATTCGCCAGCCGGCAGCATTTTGCGGTGTGGCAGGGCTTCTTCCTACATACGGTACTGTTTCGCGTCATGGGCTGATTGCAATGGCGTCATCGCTTGATGTGATTGGTCCGTTTGCAGGCACGGTTGAAGACGTAGAGTTTTTGTATAAAGCAGTTGCCGTACCCGAGCCGCTCGATAGCACCTCAGTTGCTCGTACTGAAACTACCCCGGTGCTTAAAAAGCGGCTTGCCATTCCAAAAGGAATTTTTGAAAACGGCGGGTGCGATAAAGAGGTGCAAGAAAATTTTGAAACGACTATTGAAAAATTAAAAAAGGAAGGATTTGTGATTGATGAAATCGAGCTCCCGCATTTTGTCGATGCACTTGCGGTGTACTACATTATTCAGCCGGCAGAAGTGTCATCAAACCTTTCTCGTCTTGACGGTGTTCGCTACGGCGACCGCATGAGTGATGCCTCAGTTTCAGAAATGTATAAACAAACGCGCGGGCAGCTGTTTGGAAAGGAAGTTCGCCGAAGAATTTTACTCGGCACCTACGTACTCTCGCATGGGTACTACGATGCGTACTACAACAAGGCAGTTGCACTTCGTGCACTTATTCGCACCGAGCTCGAGGGGGCATGTACAACCTATGATGCGATTATCACTCCAACAACTCCAACACCCGCGTTTAAGATTGGAGAAAAAGCACATGATCCAGTTGCCATGTATCTCTCTGATTTATTTACAGTGCCCGCAAATATTGCGCAAGTGCCTGCACTTTCTGTTCCAAACGGTAAAACTAATGCAGGGCTTCCGCTCGGATTCCAATGCATTGGTCCGCGCTTTGGTGAGCACACACTTTTTGAGTTAGGAAAGATAATTGAATCGATACGATAGGGTATACTATAGAGCATGTACGGCCCCGACATTCCGGAACCGGTATTCTTAAACCTCGAATACGTTTTTTTCTTGCTCTACCGGACTTTTCACGGAGTGATTGATTACATCCTGACTGGTGCATTTTGGAATGATTTGAAGGTGCTTGCGACTATCATTGTTATTCTTTTGATTACTGCAATTTTGTACTGCCTCATTCGACTGCATGAAATAAAAAAAGAGCAGCAAAAAAAGACCGCAGCGGATGCCGCTGAAAAACTGCTTGCTGCAAGCACTGCAGTGCCAGTAGCAAAAAATGAGGCATGGGAAGCGATGCGCCGGCGCATGCTCTCGGATGATGAAAGTGAGTGGCGCTTGGGTATTATTGAAGCCGATATTTTGCTTGACCGAACCTTAACTAAAAAGGGATACCAGGGGGATACACTCTCAGATAAGCTCAAGCAGATTGGACCTGAAAAAATCGCGAGCGTGCAGCTTGCGTGGGAGGCGCACAAGATCCGCAATCGGATTGCGCACGAGGGTGCTGACTTTACTTTCACTCTTCCTGAAGTCCGCCGGGCGCTGGCGAATTTTGAGGCAGTATTCAAAGAGCTCGGTGTTATTGATGTTGCATAAATTGTAGGTGCGTAGTACAGTATTTTTTGTTGCAGAGCGGGGTAGAGAAGAGGCATCTCGTAAGGCTCATAACCTTAAGACCCCGGTTCGATTCCGGGCCCCGCAACATTTCGACGCGCTGCGCTCGCTGCCTATGTGGTACATGTATATTTTAGTGTGTGCAGATGAAAGCTATTATGTTGGTGTAACCAACAATATAGAGCGGCGTTTTTTACAGCACGTACAGGGTACGGGTGCAAAATACACAAGAAGTCATAAACCTGTTTCCTGTGTTTACTCTGAACCATTCCACACGCGCAGTACCGCACAAAAACGCGAAGCTGAAATAAAACGCTGGCCGCGAGCGAAGAAAGAGCAGCTCGTTGCTCGTTCTTGAAATAGAACAGATGATATAATGCATATATGGCTTTATATCAAAAACGTATGCAAGCGCATACCTTACGCAAAAAAGGAATGCCTATTGGGGTTATTGCTCAAACACTCAGTGTTTCAAAAGGTACGGCAAGTATGTGGTGTCGGGGTATTACTCTTTCTGATACCCAGAAAAAGGCAATCTTGAAAAATTCTCTTAAAAAAACGAGTAAGGGAAGAATGCTTGGTGCGCTCATGAATAAACAAAAAAGACTCGATGCCATAGCTGCTGCCGATAGTTACGGGAAAAAGACAATTAAAAAACTTGCCCCAAAAGAACTGTTGCTTATAGCTACTGCCCTCTATTGGGCTGAAGGTTCAAAAAGTGATTCTACTGCTGGGTTTCAGTTTATAAATTCTGACCCTGTAATGATTCTTTGTATTAAAAAGTTTCTTTTAACTAACGGAATTAGTCATCAAGAATTATTCTGTACTATTAAAATTAACCAGGTACATAAACCACGGATTAATGATGTATTGAAATTTTGGAAGAAACTGCTAGGATTGACTAGCGAACAAATGGGGAATCCGAGCTTTGTGAAAACAGAGGGAAAGAAGGTATATGCCAACCATGATACTTATTTCGGGATTTGCCGTTTAAAAGTTCGAAAAAGTACGGCGTTAAAATATAAAGTACTAGGATTGATAAAAGCCCTAAAGAATGATATTCTGTTGCCGGTGTAGCTCAGGTAGTTAGAGCGTCTCACTCATAAAGAGAAGGTCACAAGTGCAAATCTTGTCATCGGCACTATAGCAATTAAATTTGCGGACGTAGCTCAATTGGTTAGAGCACCCGCCTGTCACGCGGGAGGTCGCGGGTTCAAATCCCGTCGTTCGCGCATAAAAAGAAAAGCCTGGTGCAAGACCAGGCTTTTCTTTTTATTGATACAATCTATATATATTGTAGTTATGAATAAAAAACTTTTGAGAATACTAGCACTAGCAGCTTTTTTAATGCTCGTGCTTGCATGGTTTGCTGACAGACAGATTGAATCTACGGCACAAGATTTTGTGTATACACAAATGCAAGATATTCCGTATAACAAAGCCGGGCTCCTCCTAGGTACTGCAAAAACACTCTCCTCGGGGCAGCAAAATCTTTATTTTGAATACAGGATTCAGGCAGCGGTCGAGCTGTTCCAGGCTGGAAAAATTGAGTACCTGGTAATTAGTGGCGATAACAGCAGAAAAGAGTACAACGAGCCGGAAGATATGAAAATTGCGCTCGTAGCGCGCGGAATTCCTGAATCAAAACTCTATTTAGATTACGCTGGCTTTAGAACCTATGATTCTGTAGTGCGGATGGAGAAAATCTTTGGACAAACAAATTTTACTATAATTTCCCAGGCGTTTCATAATGAGCGGGCGATTTATATAGCGAGGAGTAGAAATCTAGAAGTGATAGGATTTAATGCGCAAGATGCTTATCTGAATGCTGATATCAAAACAAAAATTAGAGAAAAGTTCGCTCGGGTAAAAGCGGTGCTCGACGTCTTTTTTAGAAAAGAGCCAAAATTCTTAGGTGAGAAGATTGAAATTAAGTAAGAGGATTCAAGCGGGATATTTGCATTTTTTAAAATATGTGGTTAAATACTAAAAAATATTTATTCATTACTTAAAAAGTGTATATATGACTCCTAATCAATTTGGAACTGAGGAAAAATTATTTACTGAGTTTCGCTCTGGAAATAGAATCGCAGGAAATTACTTATTTTCCCAACTCTTTAATCCGCTCGTTTCTTATGCTATGCAGAACGGCTGTGTGCCAGCTACTGCCAGGAAAGTCACTGTAAAAGCACTGAATACATTTCGTTTTGAGTATGTGCTCTGTAAAGCAGAGAGTATTAATGAGGCGCAAAACCACCTCAAGGAAAAAATTATGTTACTTCTTGAAGATATACCTTCTACAGAAGTAGCTAAAAAAGAGCAGGCCCAGGGTTCAAAAAAGAAAAGAAGAAAGAAGCTGGTGGTCGAAAAATTTGACTACCAGCGATTCTATGATCAGCTGAAAGATATGGGGGAAAAGATCTACGAAAAGCGAATTTCCTTGGGCATCTCCCAAGAGATGTGTGCGAAACAGGTTGATATTAATATTAAAGTTTTGATTGATATCGAACAAGGAAAAGGTGTTCGATTCCAGGATTTTCGCTGGATTTTTAAATTTTTCGGATATTGCCCGTTGGAAAAACCAGATACTCCTAGTGAAAAGATATTGCACTATAGATATGTGCATGGTCTAAATCAGGAAAGCTTTGGAAACTTATTTAATGTTTCTACCCCTGCCGTTAGCGGATGGGAAAAGTACGGGAATGTTCCTGGAGCTGTACTTTCCTTTTTGGCAGATAATCCTATTCCGTATTTTATTGATGGGATGTTGGTAAATGTGTAAAGAAAAAATGGCCTCTTAAAGGCCATTTTCCTATGCTCTATGAGCACAGGTGCTTCAAAAGGGATGCTTTCTCGTAGATTAGTAGGGGATTTTTAGTCGCTATTGACTTTTTAGCTGTCTTGTATTACTCTATAGAAGTTATTACAAATCCCCTGAGTATCATTGTGTTTTCGTTACAGAATCGCACGGAATGATAGTCTCGGTTAACGAAACACAATAAATATGTATAAAAATGAAATACGCGGAGGCAGCAAGACTGCCTCGTATGCTCCGTCTCGCGCACGGACACAGTTTGGTCCGCGACGACCTTTTAACGGCTCACGTCCTCCTTTTCGAGGCGGCGGCGGTGCTCGAAATAAACGCAAAACAGTCTTTATAGACGAAACGCTCTACATTAATAAAGCAAAAGAGTGTGTTCTTGAGGTGTATACCCCAACGCACACCTTTGCTGATTTTGGGCTGCACGAAACTATTGTTTCAAACTTGGTAGCACGCAAGTATGTTACTCCTTCACCAATTCAAGACCAGGCAATTCCGGTAGTGATGCAGGGGAAAGATGTGATCGGTATTGCAAATACCGGAACCGGTAAAACGGCTGCATTTTTACTCCCGCTTGTCCACAAGCTTGCAGAGAATCCTCACCAGAAGGTGATGGTACTTGCGCCAACGCGCGAACTTGCGCAGCAGATTGAAAAAGAGCTGCTAATGTTTAAGCGCGGTTTTAAATTGTGGAGTGTTACCTGTGTGGGCGGCGCGCCGATTGGCAGCCAGATGCGCGAGCTTGAACGCGGGGTGCACTTTGTGATTGGTACCCCCGGGCGAGTGAAAGATTTAATCAATCGCGGCAAAATAAAAATGCCCGAGTTTAAAACAATCGTGCTTGATGAAGCTGACCGAATGATGGATATGGGATTCATCGCCGACATGCGCTACATCTTAAAGCTTATGGCACCAGAACGGCAGAGTCTGTTCTTCTCGGCAACGATGTCGCCTTCAGTAAAAACACTCTGCGGAGAATTTTTGCGTGAACCGGTAACGATTTCAGTAAAAACTCGAGATACTGCACAGAACGTTGATCAAGATGTCGTTCGGGTAGAGAGTAAAGAGCACAAGATTGAAGCGCTCCACGATTTACTCATAAAACCGGAATGTGCCAAAGTACTCATCTTTCGCGAGATGAAGCGTCATGTTGATGACTTAGGACGCACCCTTCGTGATCGCGGTTTTAAAGCGCTCGCGCTCCACGGTGACATGCGTAACCGCCAGCGCGAACTCGCGGTGCGCTCACTCGCAAAAGGCGAAGTACAGGTGTTGGTGGCAACTGATGTTGCTGCTCGCGGTATCGACATCCCTGACATTACGCACGTTATTAATTACGACGTGCCGCAGGATTACGAAACGTATATTCATCGCATCGGTCGTACTGGTCGCGGATCTTCAAAAGGAACTGCGCTCACCTTTGTGCATAAATAAATTTTTACAATGGTAGAGAGTTTATTCTCTAAGACAAAAAAACGAGCTAAAAGACTCGTTTTTTTGTTGCTTTAGAAGATGGTACAATATAAAAATTATATGAAGAAAATAGTGTCTGTTGTTCTGGCTGTTCTTACTGCTTTTTCTTTTGTATTGTACAAAAGTCTTCCGGTGGATGCTGCTGCGCCTTCAGCAGTTACGACGCTCGCTGCTGGCTCGGGTGATACTTCAGCATTTTTAAGCTGGACGGCACCTGCAAACGGAGGCTCAGCAATTACTGACTACGTGATTGGCTACCGCACTATTGGTGCGGGGTCATGGACAACATTTAGTGACGGTACTTCTACTGTAACAACTACTACTGTTACCGGGCTTACGAATGGAACGCGCTACGAATTTAACGTACAGGCAGTCAACGGCGATGGCACGGCAACTGATTCAAACAATCCCACCACAATCCCACTTAAAAAAATCATCACTGATGACTTTGAGTCATATGTTACAAGTACCGATGTAAGCGGACAAAATGGCTGGCTGCCGGGTGACACCGCAGCAAGCGTGCTGTGGAAAGTGTATTCGCGCAGCGGCAGCAAAGTAGTAGCGCCCGATACCGGAACGTCATCGGCAGATTTTACCAAGTTTGCTATTCATCAAAGTGCTGGGCAAAATGCACACATCGGGTTTGATTTTTCAGGATTTACGGAGAGTGGTCGGTTTTTCCCGCAGGTGTGGTTTGGTCGCAGTACTGGTTCAGGAAATGATCAGGGGTACGACACTTTCTTGTGGCCTGGCTCGGGCGGGGACCAGCTAATTGTCTGGAAACATGCGGCGGGCGATGGTGGTGCCGGACCAACCGTTGCCGATGAATCGTTCACGATGACCAACGGAACCATCTACCGCGTTGAGGCAGAAATAATAACCAATGCGTCAAATCAGCCTGTCATTACTATTTGGATTTATCCAAAATCAGGTTCGCGCGGTGCTCCGGCATTGACCTATACTGATACATCGGGTTCGCCCTTTACCGGCAGCTACCTTGGACTCGGGTTTGCAACGTTAGAATCATTTCCACCGGCAACCGATGTGTGGTACGACAATATCGATATCTACGGTACAGAAGCTGGTCCAGCCGCAGCGCCAGTTATTAGCAGTACGAGCACTGCAAGTGGGCAGGTTACGGTAAACTGGAGCGCACCGTTTTATACAGGGACTTCAGCAATTACTGATTACAATATTCAGTACAAACTTACCTCCGATAGTTCTTGGACAACTTTTTCAGACGGAACATCGACTACAACAAACGCAGCCGTAACAGGGCTCACTAACGCACTCAGTTATGATTTCCGAGTGCGTGCGGTAAACAGTGCAGGTGCAGGTTCCTATTCGCCGCTTGCTCAGGCAACACCTGCAGTGGGTGCGACTGCGCCAACTGCTTCATCGGTTGCATTTACGGGGTACCCAGCGGTTGGCAAAACACTCACCGGTTCATATACGTATAGCGACGCGAATGGTGATAGCGAGGGAACGTCAACATTCCGCTGGTTGCGCGCATCTTCCTCGGGCGGCAGCTATTCAGCAATCGGCGGTGCAACCAGTTCAACCTATGTCGTGCAGGCAGCAGATGAGAATCAATTTCTTAAGTTTGAGGTTACACCAGTTGCGACCGTTGCTCCTGCTACCGGCTCTGCAGCGCTCAGCAGTGCATCAAACAAAGTATTTTCTGAAGCAGCCTACTACCATATTCTTTCAACGGGGCAGAGTTTGGCTGTTGGGTACAATTCTACGACCGCACTCACTACTACTCAGCCATACAATAACTTAATGCTCACTAATGGTGTTGAGGCAACCAGCACGCCGCTCATCGCGCTTCGCGAATCGGGGAACGGTGAAAATGGCAATGTTGAAACGCCATCGTCTGCTATGGCAAACACGATTCGTGCACTCGATGTATTTGGTCGGCCATTTATTGTAGGGCTTCATGGTCACGGCGGTGCTCCTTACAACGACATTAAAAAGGGAACGAGCTACTACAGCCGTGGTATGACCCAGGCAACCAACTCAGCAAGTTATGTTACCGGCACGCTCGGTGGAGTGTACTATCCGCGTGCGGTAACACTCACCCATGGCGAAACCGATTATGATAATGGTGTTTCAGCAGCAACGTACCAAGGCTATTTGGAAGAAATGCAAAATGATTACGAAACTGATTTAAACACCATTGCCGGAACGAGCGGGACAATTCCACTTTTTATAAACCAGATGAACGCAGGGCTTACCGGTACTATTGCCGTTTCGCAACTTGATGCACACCGCGATAACACTGACAGTATTATTTTGGTGGGACCGAAGTACCAGATGGAGTATGCGAGCGATCACGTACACCTCACTAATACCGGCTCAAAATATTTAGGCGAGTTGATGGGGAAAGTGATGGAGAAAGTTCTTTTACAGGGAGAATCGTGGAATCCACTAATGCCAACAGCGGTAAGCCGAGTTGGTGCTGTTATCACTGCTTCATTTGCTATTCCAACCGGAACACTCGCGATCGATACCACACTTGTTGCACAGCGCCCTAATTATGGATTTGAATTTACCCAAACAGGCGGAAATTCTCCCACTATCTCAAGCGTGAGTTTAACGAATAACGACACCGAGGTACAGGTAACCCTTTCAGCTACTCCTACCGGTACCAATCAACGCCTTCGCTACGCATATACTTGTACTGGTAATCACACCGGTGCGTACGATTTCCTCTGCGGTGATGCTGATGACGGTACCTATGTTGGTGGAAATATCCGTGATACCGACAGTACTACCTCAAGCGCAACCGGAAGCACTGGTTTGGTGCTCTACGACTGGCTCGTGGCATTTGATGAACCAATTACTTCTGATACAACTGCGCCAACAGTTTCTTCTATAACTTCAACAACAGCAAGTGGTACCTACACACCGGGGGACATGATAAACATTACCGTCACCTTCTCAGAGGCAGTTACCACTACAGGGACAGTAACGGTGAATTTAAATTCTGGCGGCTCATGTACCATTACTGCAAGCAGTAGTACAACAG
>DATIBQ010000037.1:0-5302 GCA_035457445.1 Minisyncoccota bacterium | reverse complement strand
AAGAGGACGTCTGGCACCAACCCTCCATGGAGTGCTTCGAGCACTTGATCAGCATTTGATGCGGTCTTCACCATAAATCCTGCCTGGGTAAACCGGAGCGCATACATATCGAGCAAAAAATTATCATCGTCAACAATGAATATTGTTTTTTGCTTTTCCTGTTCCATGCTACCTGTTTAAGTATACTGCTCTTGCTCTTGTACCACAAACGCTTTTACCCAAACGAGAACACTTCCTGCATCATGATGTCCCCTTTTAGTGCCTTCAGGAGTGCATCTTCGCGGAGTGTGAGCATTCCCTTTGCCCGCAACAGTTTGTACAGTTCAGGCTCAACCGGATTTTTCAAGATCAGCTCTTGCATGTCTTTATCGACCGCAAACATTTCAAATACCGGCAACCTGCCGCGGGTACCCGACGGACACTCGGGCGATGGTACTATTTCATACATAGAGTCTCCAGTGGAAAACTTCTTTCGGAACTCCTCAGGGAGATCAGCAAACTGTTTAGTAACAAGTTCTTGGGTAGCGTGGTCCATCGGCACTTTTTTTCTCGCGCTCGGGTGCACCTTGCGCACCAACCGCTGCGCAATAATCAGTCGAAGCGTTGGGGCAATGAGGTACGGATCAATTCCCATATCAACCAATCGCGGAATGGCACCAATAGCAGTGTTGGTGTGAAGTGTCGAGAACACCAGGTGCCCGGTGAGCGCTGCTTGGATAGCGAGCTGCGCTGTCTCTTTATCGCGGATTTCTCCCACCATGATAATGTCGGGGTCTTGGCGCAAAATTGAGCGGAGCCCATTAGCAAAGGTGTACCCAATTTCGGGCATCACTTGTGATTGCGAAATACCGGCAACCTGATACTCAACCGGATCTTCGAGCGAAACCACATTGTTTCCCTCACGGTCCACCGTGTTTAGCATCGAGTAGAGCGTGGTTGATTTTCCGGACCCTGTTGGACCAGTGATGAGAATGAGCCCGTGCGGTTTGGCAATTGCTTCAGTTACCAGCTGGTAATTCCACTCTGAAAAATCGAGCGATTCGAGCGGCTTGACTCCCCGCTCAGAATCCAAAATACGCATCACCACCTTTTCGCCATAGTACGCAGGGAAGGTTGAAACACGAAATTCGATTTTGCGCCCCTCAATCATGGTGGCAAAACTACCGTCTTGCGGCTTGCGCTTTTCATCGAGCCGCAGCTTCGAGAGAATTTTTACCCGCGCAATGATTGCATCGAAGGTGTTGAGCGGCAGCACCAGGGTGGTGTGGAGCGTGCCGTCGACACGGTAGCGAACCTTCACCTTATCACCCGTGTGCTCGATGTGAATGTCAGACGCATCCCCTTCGATCGCGTGATTGATGATCACTGCCACAATCTTAATAATCGGCGCATCTTCAACTATTTTCTCAACATTGGCTTTATCTTCCTCTTTCTGCTTTGTCTTCTTTTCTTTGGCGACTTCTTCATTCGCTTCAACAAGTTCAGTATTCAACTCGGTAATGGCGGCATCAACTTCACTCCGCACTCCTTTGTAATTTTCCAGTATCTGGAGCAGATCTTGCTCGGCAATCAAAAATATTTTAAACGGTACCCCAAGTTTCGCAGAGATAAACTGGAGCGCATTCATTGTTTCGATATTGTCAGGCTCAGTCACCCCTACCGAGAGCACGCCGTCTGAGAACGCAATAGGCACAAACTTGTAGTGCCGCGCTGCATCTTCTTCAATGTAGCGAAGCACCTCTGAAGGTACTTCGGTAGCAGACACTTTTTTGTACGGAATACGGTAAAACCCCGCCATTGCCTGAGTAAGCACGTCAGGAGCAATGCCGAGCGATGCTACCGCGGTGGTAACATTTCCGTGAAATTCAGTATCAATCGTGTCGAGCACTTTTTGATACTGCGGCTGCGTAATTACGGTTTGCTTGAGGAGATAATCAAGAAACGTCATTCTGGATTATTGCGTTTTAGTAGTAAAGCTCATAACCGACCCGCGGAGCGTTTGTGATCCGTAGAGGAGGCTCGCGCGAACATAGTACCGTGTACCCGCAGTAAGCCCCGTCAGCGGCAAGAGAATACGATCACCTGATTCAAGAATAACTGATTCAGTTGAGTACGGCACAGCTTCAGTTGTTCCGTAATCAAACACAAGCACTACCGGACCAGTACCATTAGGAAAACTAACGACCGCACCAAACTCGGCGCTTTTTGCGGTAATTTTTCCTGGCTGGAGTGTCTCAACACCAGCAGTCTGGCTTGAGCTTGAAGGCGCTGCAGGTTGTTGCTGTCCGCCGACAGAAATAGTTCCGGCAGGTGCCTCAAACACTGGATCGTTGCCAATCGGCGCAAACGGGTTTGAGCGGCCAACCGTTTCAGTACCGAGCACGACGGGATGATCTTTCAAGTACAAAAATGCAGGGTTTTTGAAGAGCGAGGTATCAACACGGATACTGCGAATACTCAACAGTGTTGCCAAAAATTCATCATTGCCAGCAGTAGGCTGAGTACCAACTGCAATACCTGAATCAACCCTGTTTGATACCAGCCCTCCGGTGGTTGGCGCAGGGGTATCTTTGCCTCCGATCATTGTCGCCCCAACAGCAGCAACCGCGACGATCGCTACCCCGATAATTATTTTTTTTGTTCGACTGGTTGCCATGTTAGTTTTTGAGCCAATACGTTTTAAGGGTAACGGTGTACTTATTATAATCGAAAGTACCTTTGGTTGGGTCTTCAACGACATCAAATGAGATTTTATTCACATCAACCAAGCGCAGGTTTGCCTCGAGTGTCGAGAGAAAGTTAAGAAAATTTTTGTACGAGCCGGTGGTTGAAAACTTAATCTGAAAGTCCCCCGCGAGACGATCATTGGTAGCACGCGCTGAGGAAGCACTAGCAGGGGTATCGGTCGAATAATCGACCTCACGCAGGGATGACATGCCCGTTTTGAGCGCAATGGAATTTAGTTGAATGATCAGCCGAATGTTGTCGACATTATCGGGCAGTATTGTTTCAACTGCTTCAATTTGATCACCCGGAATAGCGTTGTAGCGTGCCTGAAGTTCATCGCGGGCTTCTCGCAGCTTTTTTGCATTCTCAAGTGCTGCAGTATATGAGAGCGCCTCTTGCCGAAGCTGCCGCACATTTTTATAGTGCGGATTAATGTAGAGGAGGAACGCCGCAATGGATCCGCCAATAATGATAATAAAAAGGAGAAATCGGATCATAGGGTGGTTGCGTTAGGGTTGGTAAGTGCTCCGGGTGCAGGACGCTGAAGCGCATCGATAAACGCCTGGTACGAGAGGTCAGCTGCAGCAACGCTAAAACGCAAGCTAAAGTTCACCACCCCTTTCTTTTCATCAACGGTGAGGTTTGAGAACACCGCGTCTTTAATAACAGAACTCTTGCTGAATGCCTCGGATTGAAGTGCGATGGTTTCGTAATTTTTTGCGGTACCGTTCATTTCAACACTCACCACACGCTGACTTGATCCGGCTGCTGACCCAAAAGCGTATGCAAAATTTTTGTACTGTACCGAGCGCAGGGTGGAATCTTGCAGCGCCTCGAAAATAGGACTCACCACAATATGGTTTTGAATAAGCTCTTTAATGGCAGTAATCCGATTGTCGAGCTTTTTCATATCGGTAATGAATTCTGCTCCCAATCCCTCTTTCGCTTTATTAATCTCTACTTCCATTTGCGCACGCTGTGCCATAAGCTGCCGCTCGTACAAAAAGATGCCGCCCGAAGCGAGAATAGTCGCAAAAAAGAGCACGGTGGTGATGAGCGAAACAAGACCGAGCGGATTCTGCGACATGCGATGTGCCGGTTCTTCAGCAAGGGGGCGTTTTGGAATGAACGATGTAGGGATGTTTGGTTCCATAAGTAGAGTACATGAAAAGTATATCACGCACGGTTGAAAAAAAATGCACTACATACTGTGTATAGCGTGGTAAAAAACCTACTGCTGTAACTTTTTAAGCGCAAGACCAATAGCAATCGAGAATTCTGGTCCAGTTGTTTTTAGTACGCCCTGCAAAAATACCGGCGCCTCCATTTTTGCAAACGGATCAGCGAGCACTACCTCGGCTGAGAACTGCCCCTTTGCATACTCTAAAAGCCCGCGAGTGAGCGCGCCGCCGCCCGAAAGAATAATTTTTGAAACACTCTTGTTGTAGCGCTTCTCATAGGCGAGCAAAATACTGTTTGTTTCGGAAAATATGTCGGTGAAGTGCGTTGTAAGGATTTCTTGAATCTGGGGATGGTCAGTACTTGGCAAAATTCCGGTTTCTTTTTTCAGCAGTTCGGCGCGGTCAAATGGAAGCTCCAAGCTCCGCGCAACCGAGAGACTCATGTCTTGCCCGCCGCGATTCACCAGGTGGAAGGTCTCAACAATACCGTGTTCGATAACCGCGAGTTTTGTTTTTGATGCACCAATATCCATTAACAGTACCGGCGAGAGTTCACGCGCAATGACAGAGCGAATCTGCGAGAACACATCAATCTCGAGCGAATCGAACGGCAGCCCGCTTTTTTGTAGTGTTTGGGTGTAGCGCACAAGTGTTTCGTTCAGTGTTGCTACCACAAGCACTGAAATTTTTTGCTCACCGCCGGCAGCCGTGAGTGCCCCCGTTGCAGAACTTGAAGAATCTTCTCGCCGCGGAATCGTATACCAGTCGAGTGACACGTCCGAGAGCGGCACCGGAATAAACTTTTTTGCCTCATTCGGTACTACCGTTGCCAAGCTTGCTTCATCAATCACCGCCGGCAGCTGGATAATAAAAATAATGCACGAGAGTGAGGGAATGCCAAGTACCACGTTCGTGGTAGTGATGTTTGTTTCTTTTAATACATCTTTGAGCGCCTTGGCGAGGAGCTCGGGCGGCAAATTTGTTACCGCACCAAGAAAGCCTCCTTCAACATATGGTCCAAGCGTGAGCGCGCCATAGGTATCGAGCACTGCTCTCCCCCCTTCACGCTTAACCTGTACCACTTTTATAGAAGAGGTGCCGATGTCGATCCCTACTGCAACATTACTGCTGCTGCCGAGGGAAAACAGACTCTTCATTCGATCCAGAAAATTCATTACACTATAGTATACGCTATGCAGCTACTATCTTCTATAGGACGAACCGTACTTTCAGTACTCTTCCCGCCTCGCTGTGCTGGCTGCAAAAAACCGGGTAGCACGCTGTGCAGCCAGTGCGCGGCACGGCTTGAGCCAGCCCGCGGAATTACCGCACCCTGGTACAGCGCCAGTTATTCATATGGTGACAAGCTCGTTCGTACTGTGCTTACTGACCTT